>NZ_OX216966.1:627500-697500 GCF_945605565.1 Paenibacillus dendritiformis
CGGGGCCCGCCAAGGGTTACCAAGCTCAGTCAAACTCCGAATGCCATGGACTTATTATCCGGGAGTCAGACAATGGGTGCTAAGGTCCGTTGTCAAGAGGGAAACAGCCCAGACCATCAGCTAAGGCCCCTAAGTGTACGTTAAGTGGGAAAGGATGTGGAGTTGCCCAGACAACCAGGATGTTGGCTTAGAAGCAGCCATCATTTAAAGAGTGCGTAATAGCTCACTGGTCGAGTGACTCTGCGCCGAAAATGTAACGGGGCTAAACGTACCGCCGAAGCTATGGATTGATGCTTGCATCAGTGGTAGGGGAGCGTTGTGTACCGGGTTGAAGGCAGACCGGAAGGACTGCTGGACTGTACACAAGTGAGAATGCCGGTATGAGTAACGAAAAGACATGTGAGAATCATGTCCGCCGAAAGCCTAAGGGTTCCTGGGGAAGGCTCGTCCGCCCAGGGTAAGTCGGGACCTAAGGCGAGGCCGAAAGGCGTAGTCGAAGGACAACAGGTTGAAATTCCTGTACCACCGTAGCCGTTATGAGCAATGGGGGGACGCAGAAGGATAGGGACGCGAGCTGATGGATGCTCGTCCAAGCAGTGAGGCTGGTCAGTAGGCAAATCCGCTGACCGTAAGGCTGGGCTGTGACGGGGAGGGAAAATTACAGTACCGAAGGTCTTGATTTCATGCTGCCAAGAAAAGCCTCTAGCCAGGTAAAGGTGCCCGTACCGCAAACCGACACAGGTAGGCAAGAAGAGAATTCTAAGGCGCGCGGAAGAACTCTCGTTAAGGAACTCGGCAAAATGACCCCGTAACTTTGGGAGAAGGGGTGCCCCGGTAGGGTTTATAGCCCGAGGGGGCCGCAGTGAATAGGCCCGAGCGACTGTTTAGCAAAAACACAGGTCTGTGCGAAGCCGTAAGGCGAAGTATACGGGCTGACGCCTGCCCGGTGCTGGAAGGTTAAGGGGAGTGGTTAGCCGCAAGGCGAAGCTATGAACCGAAGCCCCAGTAAACGGCGGCCGTAACTATAACGGTCCTAAGGTAGCGAAATTCCTTGTCAGGTAAATTCTGACCCGCACGAATGGCGTAACGACTTGGGCGCTGTCTCAACGAGAGATCCGGTGAAATTTTAATACCTGTGAAGATGCAGGTTACCCGCGACAAGACGGAAAGACCCCATGGAGCTTTACTGCAGCTTGATATTGGACTTTGGTACGGTCTGTACAGGATAGGTGGGAGCCTGGGAAGCCGGAGCGCCAGCTTCGGTGGAGGCGCCGTTGGGATACCACCCTGATCGTATCGGAGTTCTAACCTGGGACCGTGGAACCGGTTCGGGGACAGTGTCAGGCGGGCAGTTTGACTGGGGCGGTCGCCTCCTAAAGAGTAACGGAGGCGCCCCAAGGTTCCCTCAGAATGGTTGGAAATCATTCGAAGAGTGCAAAGGCAGAAGGGAGCTTGACTGCGAGACCTACAAGTCGAGCAGGGACGAAAGTCGGGCTTAGTGATCCGGTGGTACCGCATGGAAGGGCCATCGCTCAACGGATAAAAGCTACCCTGGGGATAACAGGCTTATCTCCCCCAAGAGTCCACATCGACGGGGAGGTTTGGCACCTCGATGTCGGCTCATCGCATCCTGGGGCTGAAGTAGGTCCCAAGGGTTGGGCTGTTCGCCCATTAAAGCGGTACGCGAGCTGGGTTCAGAACGTCGTGAGACAGTTCGGTCCCTATCTGTCGCGGGCGTAGGAAATTTGAGAGGAGCTGTCCTTAGTACGAGAGGACCGGGATGGACGTACCGCTGGTGTACCAGTTGTCTCGCCAGAGGCATAGCTGGGTAGCCAAGTACGGAAGGGATAAGCGCTGAAAGCATCTAAGCGTGAAGCCCCCCTCAAGATGAGATTTCCCACATTGGTAAGACCCCTTGAAGACGACGAGGTAGATAGGTTGGAGGTGGAAGTGCAGCAATGCATGGAGCTGACCAATACTAATCGGTCGAGGGCTTATCCTAACGAAGATGATTTGATGATTTTACTTTCGCATTCAGTTTTTAAGGTACAACACCTTATCTGTTTGGTGGCGATAGCGGAGGGGTTCCACGCGTACCCATCCCGAACACGACCGTTAAGCCCTCCAGCGCCGATGGTACTTGGACCGCAGGGTCCTGGGAGAGTAGGACGCTGCCAAGCAGACAAAGACCACTGACTTCTGTCGGTGGTTTTTTTCTATATCTGCGGAGGAATACAGGGAATGCGGCGAACCGGACGGACGGCGAACCAGACTGACATGACATCGCATCCTGAGGCGTTATCGTATCCTAGAGGTATCGTTGCCATTCTGATGCGTTATTGGAGAGGCGTTATCTTTTCCTGGAGCATCATCAGAGAGCATCATCGCATTCTGGAGGCGGCATTGCCTCCTGGGGCTGCGCGTGTGGAGGGAATTGCTGCGTTTTTACAGGAATTTCAGCCCTAAAAGCCAACATGCAGAGAAATTCCTGCAAATCCGGCTAGGCCCCTCATATCTGGGGTCATGCCCACCAAAAAATATGCGTTCTTAGAATTGCTTCCTATTTCGCGTGATTACATGGCCCGATGATATTTTGATCGGTCTTCCAGCGTCATGACCCACTTCGAGAATTGCGATGGTGACATGCTCTTTAGGCTACCATGCATTCTGCGGTTGTTGTAGAAATCCATATAACGATCAAGTGCTTCATAGGCCTCTTCAAATGTCATAAATTCCGTCAGGCTGAACAGATCACGTTCGAGTATGCTATGAAATGACTCAATGTACGCGTTCATATTCGGGCTACGCGGCGGGATCCGTTCATGGACGATCTCCAGACTCTCGCACGTATCACCAAACAGCTTGCTGACAAACTGAGGCCCGTTGTCGGTGCGGATGGTAGGTAAGTCATCGCCGGGATTCAGACGTTCTTGCAGCGCACGGCATAGTGTCTGCACGACGTGCTTGGCCTCACAGACGG
This sequence comes from Paenibacillus dendritiformis, assembly GCF_945605565.1. NCBI lineage: Bacteria > Bacillati > Bacillota > Bacilli > Caryophanales > Paenibacillaceae > Paenibacillus > Paenibacillus dendritiformis. Next base: position 630,481 of record NZ_OX216966.1, read on the forward strand.
AACCCCGGTATTGTCCGACGACGACGCGGTCAAATACGTCGATGATACTGAGCACGAAAAAGAATCGCTGACGCCCAACCACGTACCCATATTTAATGTCAATTTGCCATAGCTGATTCACCCCGGTTACCGTTCGGTTTCTCGGTACTCTGCGAGGATGTTTGCTTGTTTTCTTTCGTTGTTTCTGAAGAATTCCTAACTCCTTGCAAATGCGGTACGCCTTTTTCTTGTTTAGGATCAAGCCACGTTGTCTGCGGAGGCACAGCGCCAAATTCTTGTACCCATACACGTGCTCTTCTCCTTCCAGGAGTTCGAGCATCCATTCTTTAATCTGTTCATCTGCAACTTTCCGGCCCGTGTTCGTAGAGGAAAATCCAGGTACAGGACGCCCTTTTAGGCCGCATGAAGCACGTTCTTCGGTGTTGGATGCCTCTCGTTTCTTCCGGCCATAGTACGTCGATTCGTGAACTTTTAGGATACGCAGAACCTTAGCTGTTGCATGCCCCCGCTTAATAAACGATTCTGCTACTTCAAGTCTTTCAGATAAGCGGGGTTCTTCTTTTTTACGAGTTCTCGCAGGATTTCGATCTCAAGTTCTTTTTCACCCAGGAGCTTTTTTGCCTGTTCGAACTTGGCCTCCACCTCTTGAAGTCGACGGAGTTCTTGCAGATGCTCGTCTGCTGCAGGTATCTCCTCTTGACTAATTTCGTCACGGTGGTCTCTAACCCAAACACGTATAGTCTCCGGATGTACACCGTACATTCGGGCGAGAGTTCCCACCTTAATGCCGGCCAGTGCTTCCTTTACGATTTCCAAGCGTATTTCTTTGCTAAAGTGCTTTCCCATACTTATTACCCCCTCTGATAACAGCTTATAATATTGGGGCCAAGAGCTCCAGTTTAATTAGGGGGCCTAGGAGAATCTACATCATTTTACTCTCTTTTGCACCCAAGCCAAGCGAAACGGGGGAAATTGCTGCAGTTTTGCAGGATTCCTTTTTTGGTGAAGCCGTGCATGTCGAATTGCTGTACTTTTACAGGATTTTCTTTGTTGAAGCCGTGCATGTCGAATTGCTGTAACTTTTACAGGATTTTCTTTGGTGATGTCGTACATCTCGAATTGCTGCAGCACTTTCGCAGGATTTCAATACGTGGTAGTGCATAAGGGGGTAATGAGCGCGTATCCCAATACTGCAGTTTTGCAGAATTTTTTTGGACAAACCTCCCTGCAAAGCAAATTCCCTGCAACCAAGCATACGAAAAACATGAACTCAAGCCTCATCACAAAGAAAAAAACAAAATGCATGCCTCATCAAGGCGGTGACGCAGCCGTTTTTTTCACCGATACCCAGCGCAAAGAAAAAACACCCTCAATGGGTGTTTTCGTATATTATGCTTTATAGACGGACATCTCTCCGGCAGGCAGCTTGATGAGCCCATCCTTGCTTGCCGATTGGGCAACGAAGGTGGCGTATACGCGCGGCGCTATCATCCACAAATGCCAGAAGAACAGCTGCAGGGTCAGCTCGAGCGGCAGCCAAGGCATGATTATCACCAGGATAAGCAAAGAGATGAGCGTTGTATGCCATAGTATTTTTCTCCAGTACCGGATACTGATGAATTGTTGTTCCTGCGGCAGGAAGCCGATCCAGGGGAGATTGAATCTCCATATCCACCGCTTTTTGAAGGTATACCGATCCATCACGAAGATAGAACGCGCGATTACATAATGAATCCAGACGATAACGACCCACGAAGCGCCGATATAGGCGACTCCCCATAGACCGCTCATTCCTATTGATGCCGCCAGCGCGGCCGCGCCGAACAGCAGGTACATGTACATAAAGACCCGATGGAACCGAATCCGCTTTAGGAGCTGATAATTGTAAAAGGTGCGCTCACTACTGCTCAAGGAAGCTCCTCCTTTTGGTTGCGTCACGAATTGAGGAATACGATATATATCGGAATTTGATCTATGAAAATGTAGAAGGGAGCGGAGATTGGGGCAGAAGTGAAGTCGCAAAAGAGGTACAGACCGTACATACACCAAATGCGACCATTCCTCATACGTATATATAAATATGTGAAATGAACTATGAAACTGGTATAGCTTTATAGAGTTCAGGGCATACTAACGATAAAATTATAGAAGGTGGGATGGCCATGGAACATCAGGAGACCCACTGCATTATTTGCGGTGAAGCAACAGAGGACGGCATCGTGGTTGTCAATCAATTCATTTGTACCTCCTGCGAACAGGAAATGGTGAAGACCGACGTGGAGGACCGGAAATATCCTTTTTTTATTCATCGGTTAAAACGGTTGTGGGTGCACATGAATGTATAAGGTAAGCCAGACAAAGGAGCCTGAACCTTTTTGGGCTCTTTTTTGTCGTTTCCCCGCAGGAATGATGAAGCGCTGCCCGATTTACGATACAATGAAGGAATAAGAACAAGGAATGAGTGTTCAATAAGGCCAGTCAGTACCGAGAAGGTTTCAGGAACCTAAAGTGATCAAAAGCGGACTTTTTGAACAACCTCTAGAAGGGGCAGACTTCATGGTGTATCACGGAGAAGAATCCTTTTCACGTCATATTCATCAGCATGCGCCGTTGGTTGGCGCGATGCTTGACTATATGGAGCGCCGTTCGGCCTCCTTCCATGTTCCGGGTCATAAGGATGGCGAGCTGTACCGCCGGATGGCGGAAGAATGGCCGCACCCGGGCAACGAGCTGTTGCGCAGCATGGCCTCGCTCCTAGCCATGGACACGACCGAGGTCGAGGGAACGGACGATCTGCATCACCCGACCGGCCCGATCGCGGAAGCCCAGCGTCTGGCGGCACGCTGCTTCGGTGCCGAAGAGACACATTTTCTGATAGGCGGAAGCACGGTGGGCAATATGGCGCTTCTCTTGAGCAGCTGCACCCGTCCAGGCGATCTCATCATCGTGCAGCGGAATGTCCATAAATCGATTCTGCATGGCCTGATGCTGGCGGGCGCGAGGGCGGTATTCTTAACGCCGCAGACTGACCGGGCGACCGGACTGGCGGCTGTGCCGGATGTGGAGACGGTAAGCGAAGCGCTGAACCGCTATCCGCAGGCCAAGGCTGTCATGATTACGAACCCTAATTATTATGGAATGGGTGCCGATATAAGTGAGATGGCCCGCCTTGCCCATGATCACGGCATTCCTTTGCTCGTGGACGAGGCGCATGGGGCGCATTTCGGATTTCATCCGGACGTCCCCCCCTCCTCCCTCTCGATGGGAGCGGATGGGGTCGTCCAATCAACGCATAAGATGCTGGGCGGGATGACGATGAGCGCCATGCTGCATGTGCAGGGGCCTCGTCTCGATCGGGACAGGCTGAAGCAGGTGTTAACGATGGTGCAGAGCTCCAGCCCTTCGTATCCATTGATGGCCTCGCTCGATTTGAGCCGCTACTGGCTGGACCGGCATGGAGCAGCCGCCTTGGAGCCCGGGCTGGAGGCCGCGCGCTGGCTGCGCGCACGAATCCAGGCGATGCCGGCGTTCGAGCTGGTGCCGGGACCGGACGGCTTGACGGCTTATCATTATCAAGATCCATTCAAAATCGTCCTTCGGGATCGATGTGACCGGCTCAGCGGCTACGAGCTGCTGGACAAGCTGTCCGCCCATGGCTGTGTGGCCGAGATGGCCGATCCCCAGTTCGTGGTGGCGGCGCTCAGCTTGAGCACGTCGATGGCCGATGCGGAACGGCTGGCCCAAGCTCTCGAAGCGGTGGCGGTGACCATTGGCGATGCGCCTACATATAATACGATGCGGGCGAATGACATGGTTGAGAATGCTGCCGGGGCCAGCTGCTCCGAGCCAGTGCCGTTCTCGCTGTACGATGTGCCTCAGGCGAGGACGGTGCGGGTACCGGCAAGCGCCGCGGTCGGTGCAATTGCGGCCGAGACCGTAACCCCCTATCCGCCAGGGATACCGCTGCTCTACCGCGGCGAACGCGTGACCGAGGCGGTTGTCCGGCAGCTTGAACGGCTGGCTGAAGCTGGGGCGAAATGTCACGGAGCCGGGGATCCGACGCTCCGGACCATACAAATAGTTGCGAACGAGATTAACGGCACGGAAGAGGAGACGCAGTATGAATAGAAGCAATTGGCCAGGCTGGTTCATTACGATGGAAGGAGGGGAAGGAGCCGGGAAGACGACGGCGATGCGCAAGCTGGCGCAGCGGCTGGAGGATCGCGGGCTTGACATGGTCATGACGCGGGAACCGGGCGGCATCGCCATCTCCGAACAGATTCGCAGCCTGATTCTCGATCCTGCGCATGTCAGCATGGACCCGCGAACGGAAGCGCTGCTCTATGCGGCGGCCCGCCGTCAGCATCTGGTGGAGCGGGTGGAGCCTGCGCTCCAACGGGGAGCCATCGTGCTGTGCGACCGGTTCGTCGATAGCAGTCTTGCTTACCAAGGCTATGCACGGGGTATTGGTATGGAAGAGGTGTGGGATATCAACCGCTTCGCCGTGCATCGCACGATGCCGGATATTACGCTCTGGTTCGATATTGAGCCGGAAGAAGGACTGGAACGCATCCGAGCGAACCGCTCCCGCGAAGTGAACCGGCTGGACACGGAGCAGCTGGCATTTCATCAGGCGGTGCGGCAGGGCTATGAACGGCTCGCCCGGCAATTCCCCGACCGAATCGTCCGTGTGGACGCCTCGCAGTCGGAAACGGTGATTCAGGAGCAAATAATCGACATTTTATCCGAGCGAACGCAGGATTTCGGGCCCCGCATGTGTAAATAAATAACCATATTCTCATTCTAGGGTAAAATGTGTTCAACCAATCACAAGGAGGATGATAGGCATGAAGATGATTGTGGCCATTGTTCAGGACAAAGACAGCAACCGGTTGTCCAGCGCGTTAGTGAAAGCGAATTTCCGTGCCACCAAGCTGGCCAGTACGGGAGGATTTCTGCGGGCAGGCAATACGACCTTTATGATCGGTGTCAATGATGATCAAGTCAGCACGGTTCTGAACGTCATCCGTAACAATTGCAAGGTGCGTGACCAATTGGTGACGCCGGTTACCCCGCTGAGCGGAACGACGGATTCCTATATGCCGCTTCCGGTGGAAGTGCAAGTTGGCGGTGCAACAGTTTTCGTAATGCCTGTTGATCGGTTCGAACAATTTTAGAGAGGCAGTTATAAAAAGTCCGCTTTGAACACTCAATTTAGAGCATGATAGAATGCAGGTGGATAACAAGTGAAGATTAATCCAGGGTTCCGGCCCCTTGGCCAAGACGTGCGCATAGGGGATACGGTAGCGAAGCCCATTCAGCAGAAATCATTTGCGGATATAATGCAGCAGCAGGACGGCCAAGCGAGCAGAGATGAATTGCAGCAGCGCCTGCAGGATATTTATCGTCAAGGAGAACGACTGGCGAAGTCGATGACCGTCAGGGAACTCCGGCAATACCGGACTCTGGTGAAGCGGTTCCTGGAAGATACGGTCCGCCGGGGCATCACGCTGCGCGACTCGCGCGGATGGGATCGCCGGGGACGCAATAAGCGCTACAAGCTGGTCGAGGAGATCGATGCGGCGTTGATTGCTCTGGCGGAGGAACTGCTGGAGACGGAACAAGGCAAAATCGAATTGCTGCAAAAGGTCGGAGAGATTCGCGGCATGCTGATCAATTTGAGCTTTTGACAGCCGTTCAGGAATGGAAGGACTTACAAGCGATGTCGTTTCAACAAATTATCGGACAGGAACGGGCGAAGACCCTATTGCAGAACGGTCTGCGTTCGGGTAAAGTCTCGCATGCATATTTGTTCAGCGGGCCGAAGGGAACGGGGCGGCTGCAGACGGCAATCACCTTCACGAAGGCGCTGTTCTGCGAGAATGCAACGGATGACGCCTGCGGCGAATGCTTGTCATGCCGCAAGATCGAGCATGGCAATCACCCGGATGTGCATGTGATTTCACCCGAAGGACAGAGCATCAAAATCGATCAGGTGCGTGAACTGCAGCGGGAGTTTTCGTACCGGACGCATGCGGAAGGCCGCAAAGTGTATATTATGGAGCAGGCGGAGACGATGACCGTGCAGGCGGCCAACAGCCTGCTCAAATTTTTGGAAGAACCGATGAGCCCGATCGTCGCGATCTTGATTACGGACAATGGACAAGCGATGCTGCCCACGATTCAATCGCGCTCGCAATGGGTGCCTTTTACCCCGGCGGATCCCCAGATCATCTACAATGCATTGGTTGAGGAGGGCTGCTCTGCCTTGCTGGCCCGGGCGGCGGTTCATCTCGTCAACGGAATAGGGGAAGGCAGGGAACTGTGCCAGCAGAATTGGTTTGCAGAACTGAGAAACGTAATGTTACAATTAGGAAAGGAGTGTGGGACACGGTTGTCATCCGCACTTCTTATGGCACAACAGAAGGTGTTCAAGACCGAGCTTGGAGAACATACGGACATGTTGTTCCGTCTGTTCCACCTCTGGTTTCGTGATATGCTGAATTATCAATTCAACCGACAGGAGAACCTCGTCTTTTGCGATCAGCTGGATGCAATAGGCAGAATAGCCTGGTCGAAATCGGCGCAGGGATGGATCCGATGCATGGCCGCGGCAGCAGAAGCGCAGAAGCGGGTACGCGCCAATGTCAGTCCGCAGCTTGCATTTGAACAGTTTCTGGTTGGAGTGCAAGGAGGTACATGATTGTATAACGTGGTCGGCGTCCGCTTCAAGAGAGCGGGCAAAATATATTACTTCGATCCGGTGGAATGGCCGGTTCAGCGGGATGAGCACGTTATCGTCGAGACGGCGCGGGGAATCGAATACGGCAAAGTCGTCATCGGCCCGAAGACGGTCGGCGAGAATGATGTCGTACTTCCCTTGAAGAAGGTAATCCGCATTGCCAATGAGGCCGACGCTACGCTGGTGGATTCGAACCGGCAGGCGGCGAAGGATGCCTTCACGACTTGCATGGACAAGATACGGGCTCATCAGTTGAAGATGAAGCTGGTTGATGTCGAATATACATTTGATCGGAACAAAATTATTTTCTATTTCACGGCCGAAGGACGAGTAGATTTCCGAGAGCTGGTCAAAGACCTGGCAAGCGTATTCCGGACCCGGATCGAGCTGCGGCAGATTGGGGTACGGGATGAAGCGAAGATGCTCGGCGGCATCGGCCCGTGCGGCCGGGTCCTATGTTGTTCGTCCTGGCTCGGCGATTTCGAGCCGGTCTCGATCAAGATGGCCAAAGATCAGAATTTATCGTTGAATCCTACCAAAATTTCCGGCCTGTGCGGCCGGCTCATGTGCTGCTTGAAATACGAGCATGATAATTATGAGAGCGTCAAGGAAGAGCTTCCGGCGGTAGGGAAATGGGTAGTCACGTCGATCGGCGAGGGCAAGGTCGTCGGCCTGAATGCCGGTGAACGGAAGGTTCACGTTCAATTGGCGGATATCAGCAAAGTGAAGGAGTTTCCTTTTGACGACGTCGTATTGAAATAATGAAGCGTACTTTTCACGCTCTGGGGTGGGAACTTGGAGAAGAAAGACATTTTTGCGCAAATTCATGATATGGAAACGCATATGGGAGACCTTCATCAAGAGCTGGGTGCGCTGAAATACGTCGTCAAGGAGCTGCTGGAAGAGAATCAACGCCTTCGCATGGAGAACCAGCGGCTGCGCCAATTGCTCCATCAGGAGCATCAGGATCAGCAGCCGGAATCCCCTGTCGCAGCAGAAGGAGCATCGGCACCCGCAGCGGATGCCCTGAACCCCGAAGGGGAAGAGCAGGAGAGTGTGGTAGGCGAAGGATACGACAACTTAGCGCGGCTGTATCATGAAGGCTTTCATATTTGCAACGTCTATTATGGGCATTTACGAACGGAAGGCGACTGCTTGTTCTGTCTGTCCTTCCTAAATAAATAACGAGGGCCGTAGGTGATGGGGAATCGGATTCCTGCCTACGGCTTTTCTTCATATCCAGGCTGCATCGGACAGGCTATATAATGACATGAGACAGGAAGGAGTTACCGATATAGAATGAAGGAACACGGTAAGGAGAGCGGCATCCTGCAGCCTTCGGAACGGCTTGATGACCTGCTGACCCACGAGCTTCGCATCATTCAGAGCCCGGAGGTGTTCAGCTTCTCGATGGATGCCGTTCTGCTGGCGCGCTTCGCCACGGTGCCTGCCAAGGGCCGCATTATGGATCTGTGCACCGGCAACGGGGTCATTCCGCTGCTGCTGTCGACGCGGACAAGAGCCGCGATCGAAGGGCTGGAGATCCAGCCGCGCTTGGCGGACATGGCTCGCCGCAGCGTTGCCCTGAACGGGCTGGAGGAGCGCATCCGGATTCACGAAGGGGATCTGAAGCAGTTCGAACCGGATGCGGACCGGCCGTTCTATGAGCTGATTACGGTGAATCCGCCGTATATGCCGCTGCAGGCCGGAGAGCCGAAGCTGAGCGAGCATCAGGCGCTTGCCCGCCATGAGCTGGCATGCACGCTGGAGGATGTAATTGCGCAGGCTGCTCGCTGGCTGCGAACGGGCGGCAAGCTGGCGATGGTGCATCGCGCCTCCCGGTTGGGCGATATCATCGCCTTGATGCGGGCATACCGGGTCGAGCCGAAGCGCATCCGCCTCGTGCATCCGCGCATCGGAATGGAAGCGAATATGGTGCTGATCGAAGCGGTGCGGGACGGCAAGCCGGACGTGCGTATTCTCCCGCCGTTAATCGTTTATAATGAAGGAAATACGTATTGCCAGGAACTAATGGATATTTATTACGGCGAGTCGCCGCAGTTGAAGGATGGGTCACATGGAGATCAATGAGCAATTCAGCTATGAGGAGAAGGATGGAGGCGGCCGGCTGTATCTCGTCGGCACCCCGATTGGCAATCTGGAGGATATGACATACCGGGCCGTGCGGATGCTCCGGGAAGCGGATATCATTGCGGCGGAGGATACGCGCGAGACGCGCAAGCTGCTCAGCCACTTCGAGATTCAAGGCAAGACGTTATACAGTTATCATGAGCATAATAAGCAGGCCAGCGGTCCAGAACTGATTCGGTTGATGCAGGAAGGAAAGCGTATCGCCCTCGTGAGCGACGCCGGGCTTCCGGCCATATCCGACCCGGGCGCCGATCTGGCGGCGATGGCGATCGAAGCGGAGCTGCCGGTCATCCCGATCCCCGGACCGAATGCGGCGTTGTCCGCGCTTATCGCTTCCGGGCTGCCGACGGAGCGATTCACCTTCGTCGGGTTCTTGCCCCGGGAGAAGAAGCGGGCTGCTGACATTTTGGCTTCCTTGGCGGCGGAAGCGGGTACATTGCTTTTTTATGAATCGCCGCATCGGGTGGAGAAGACGCTGGAACGGATGGCCGAAGTCTTCGGTTCCGGGCGGCGTGTCGCGCTGGCGCGCGAGCTGACGAAGCGGTACGAGCATTTTGTGCGCGGGACGATTGCGGATTGTCTGGCCTTTCTTCAGGAGAAGCCTCCGCTTGGAGAGTACTGCATCGTCGTGGAAGGCGGCGGAAGCAGTGGAGGGACCGGGGCGGACATCGTCTGGTGGAGCGAGCTGACCGAGCAGGAGCATGTGGCGCATTATGAGGAGCAGGGGATAGCCCGCAAAGAGGCGATGAAGCAGGCGGCCAAGGATAGAGGCGTCTCGAAGCGGGACATCTATGAAGCGCTGCTCCAGGAGAAGCGGGAAGAAGACGGCAAATGATGATTCCGGCTCATTCCTATGGGCCGGCCGGAGGGTCCGGAAGTAGGGGCCATAAGGCATAGTTCCCTGTGGCTGCCTGTTCACAAAGGCCTGGTGAGTACCCTCTACAAGGCAAAAAAAGACCTTCATGGTCGGGTTCTAAACCATGAAGGCACCAAGGAAGATATGAAAAAGGTTAGAATTAACAAGTTGATTAGTGCTATTATAACCTATTTTTTTTATTTTGTCACAGGTTGAGGGATTTCTGATATACATTCGTGGCAAACAATTTTTCCTTTGAAGTATGTAACGTTCTCTGCATTGCCGCAGAAGATGCAGGCAGGCTCGTATTTTTTGAGCATGATGCGCTCTCCATCCACGTAAATCTCCAGCGCATCTTTTTCACCAATGCCCAAGGTGCGGCGAAGCTCGATTGGAATAACGACACGACCCAGTTCATCAACTTTGCGAACGATACCAGTGGACTTCATCATATTCAACGCTCTCCTCTTAATTACATAATGTGTCATGATTCGACAATTTTCTGATTGACTGTTTATTATCGTACCAACCATTCCCATATTAGTCAACCTATAAAATGGATATTTTTTATGCTAATTTATGGTTTTTATTTATTTTTTATCTGATTTTTAACTGATTTTAACGTATCTATTCCCGTTTTTACGCTTTGATGGTATTATATGTTATCTGTTTTCCGTCAGGCGCTACGAATCCGCCGTATTTCGACAACTCCGCCAAATGTGAAAACGATGTCGAAATGGAACGGATGTCATTTTATAGTCGATTGCTATGTCTGAAGCGGGCGCTGCGCTGTATCCGTAACATGAAACCAAGGAGGGAAACATGATGCTGCAAGAAGAAAAAGTGTTCAAGGATCCGGTTCATAATTATGTGCATGTCCAAGATCGGACAATATGGGATCTGATCAATACGAGCGAATTTCAACGGCTGCGTCGGATCCGCCAGTTGGGGACTTCCTATTTCACGTTCCATGGGGCGGAGCATAGCCGCTTCTCCCATTCCCTCGGCGTATATGAGATTACGCGCCGGATCATTTCTCAATTCGAACGGAACCGGTATGCGGATTGGCCGGAAGAAGAAGGACTGCTCGCCCTGTGTGCCGCCCTGCTGCATGATGTGGGACACGGCCCGTTCTCCCATTCGATCGAAGAGGCCTTCGGCATGTTCCACGAGGACTGGACCTGCCGTATTATATTGGAAGATACTGAGATCCGCCGCGTGCTGGCGAGGATCGATCCCGGGTTCCCGGAGAAGGTGGCATCCGTCATTCGCAAATCGTATGCATCCCCGATTGTCGTTAACCTTGTGTCCGGACCGCTTGATGCTGATCGGATGGATTATTTGCTGCGGGATGCCTATTTCACCGGCGTCAATTATGGCACCTTCGATCTTGATCGGATCTTGAGGCTTCTGCGCCCGCATAAGGGGCGCATCGTCGTGAAGGAGAGCGGCATGCATGCGGTGGAGCATTACTTGCTCTCCCGTTATGAGATGTACTGGCAGGTATACTTCCATCCGGTGACCCGCAGCTCCGAGATGCTGCTGCGGCATATCTTCAAGCGGGCGGCGGAGTTGTACCGGGAAGGGTTTGCTTTTCGATTCTTTTTGCCGCCGCTTACCTCGCTGTTCGAGGGGACGATTGGGACCTCGGATTATCTGCAGCTGGATGAAGCCCTGGTCCAGACGACGTTCATGCAGTGGCGCCTGGAGAAGGATGAGCGGTTGGCCGACTTGTGCGAGCGGTTCATGGAGCGTAAACTATACAAATATATTGAGACGGATCAGCTGGACAAAGCGACGGAGCGCCGGCTGTCCCAAATATGGACGGAAGCGGGACTGGATCCGGAGTACGACTTGATGTTCGATTCGCCTTCGGACAATCCGTACGATGTGTACCGGGTAGGCGATGAGCCGACGCAGCAGCATATTTTGCTGCTTGATCCGTATGGCCGCGTGATGGAGCTGTCGAAGAAATCGGATATTGTCCGCTCGATCAGCGGCATCCGGAGAGGGAAGCATTATATTTACTTTCCGAAGGACAAGCTGGAAGCGGTCCAGCATGCGCTGCCTGCTGATGTGCGGCAGTTGTTCCTGTCCGGCGAGATTGGATAACGGCTGCCTGCCGCTTCATCTCTGGAGGGCGGGAAGCGATCCCGAACGGCAGCAAGCCGGACGTTCATTCGGGAAGATAAGCATACCATCATCATGAAGGAGTGACTTCGATGTTATTTGATACGCATACCCATTTAGATAATGAGGCTTTTGACGCCGACCGGGAAGAGATCATCACCCGCGCCTTCGAGCAGGGAGTCACGAGAATGGTGAACGTAGGGTTCAACCGGGAGACGATCCCGACGACGATGGCATTGGCGGAGAAATACGAATTTATTTACGCCGCCGTGGGATGGCATCCAACCGATGCCATCACAATGAAGCCGGAGGATATGCAGTGGATTGCCGATCTGACAGAGCATGACAAGGTAGTTGCCATCGGGGAGATCGGGCTGGACTACCATTGGGACACGTCTCCTAAGGATGTGCAACAGCGCGTGTTCCGGGATCAGATCGGGCTGGCCCGCGAGCTGAAGCTGCCGATTATTATTCATAATCGCGACGCCCATGAGGATGTCGTCCGCATTTTGCGCGAAGAGAAGGCGAGCGAGGTGGGCGGCATCATGCACTCGTTCTCCGGAAGCTGGGAGACGGCCAAAATGTGCCTTGACATGGGATTCTATATTTCATTTGGCGGACCGATCACGTTCAAGAACGCGAAGCAGCCGAAGGAAGTGCTCGTCCGCATACCGGATGACCGGTTGCTGGTCGAGACGGACTCCCCATATTTAACGCCGCATCCATTTCGAGGAAAGCGAAATGAGTCTGCTTATGTTCGTCTCGTTGCCGAAGCGGCAGCCGAATTGAAAGGAATGGAATTTGAAGAAATTTGCAGAATGACGACTGAAAATGCTTTGACATGTTTTGACATACGATGAAAATCGATGAAAAACCGATGAAATAAAGATGTAGGCCACCAAATAAGTGGATTCTATTGAGAAAATGCGAAATTGTTACTTTTTTTTAACCCTTTTTCGCTTAAAACGGAATTGATACTGTCTTTACAAGGTGATTACAAACACGATATGATTTCTCACAGATGTTCGAAACGAAAACTTGAATATTGTTCCAACCAACCAGTATCGCTTAATCTCCTTGAGTGGAGAGCGGGGGAACCAAATGGCGTGTTGGCGGTGCATCTATGGCATGGCTGAACGCGTGGATTGATTCCTTGGGGTGAATTCGGTGCAGCCGAGCCATGAGCCGGTTCGCAGCGACAGGGCGACTCTCACAGCCCGAACCCGACAGCTAACCTCGTCAGCGTACGGAGAGAGGGGTCCTCGTGCGTCCTTAACTGATGACGTTTGGGTTTCAATGAGAAGCCATGATCAAGAGTCGCCTCTTACACTAGGCTTCTTTTGTTTTTCTCGAAATCTTCTTTTTTTGAATAAAGAAAAGAAAGACGTCATAGGTGTAAGGAACAGGAGGTGAGGAACAACCGTTACTGGTGTTGGTGCGAAGGAACCGCAAGGTTGCTTCGTAAACATTCTTCAAATAGTCGCGTCAGCCAGAAATCATGCGTAACACTCGACGGCGGGACTATGTAAGGAGGACCGAGAAGTGGGACAGCTCGTTCAAGACGAAACCCATGAACCCCGATCATCCAGCATGTCGCTCGCAATGCGATGGAAGCATGAAAATGTTCGTATCGTCTCTGTCATCATCGTTATGGCGGTTGTAATTACCTTGATAGCCGTATTATTTCAATACAACGCGTCCAAGAAGACGCTGTCCGTCTACGTGGATGGACGGGAAGAAGCTTTGGTAACCCGGGAATCGATGCTGCGCGATGTTTTGGATGAGCACGCGATAGCCGTTGGGGCCCATGATGTGGTATCGAAGCCGTTGGATTCTGACATCGCCGATGGTGATCGGGTCATCATCGAGCGCGCCAAGCCGGTGAATATCGTGATGGGCGGCAAGAAGGCAACGCACTACACGACGAAGAAATCAGTCAACGAAGCATTGATCGCTTTGAATATACCCGTCAAGCCGGAGGATAAGGTCATCCCTCAAAAAGAGACCGCCGTATCGCAAAATATGGATATCCGGATTATCGACGTCCGCAAAAATGTGGAGGAGCGAAAAGTAAAAGTCCCGTTCCGGACGGTAAAAAAAGCCGATCCGACCTTAACGAAAGGGAAGACCAAGACCGTGCAAAAAGGCCAGGAAGGCCTGGTCATTCAGAAAATCGAGAAGGTTTACGAGGACGGCAAGCTCGTGTACTCCAAAATGGTGGACAAAAAGGTCAAAACGAAGCAAGTAAACCAAGTTGTGGCGTACGGCACCAAAAAAGAGCCGGAAGTCGCCGTGCTGTCCGTCAGCGGGGGTAGCAAGTCTGGCGGAAGCGTTGATTTCAATTATAAAAAAGTGCTTAAAAATGTGGAATTGACCGCCTATACCGAACAGGAGGGCTCTGCAGGGTCGAAGACCGCCTCCGGCGCGATCGTATCCGAAGGCCGCACCATCGCCGTCGATCCGGACGTGATTCCGCTCGGCTGGTGGGTGTACATTGAAGGCATCGGATTCCGCCGCGCAGAAGATACCGGCGGCGCAGTCAAGGGCAACATCATTGACGTATACTTCGATAGCAGCAGCACCGTCCGCAAATTCGGCCGCAAACACGGATTTACTGTATATGTTATCGGTCCGGTGAAGCCGGAATTGAATTAAGGCGGCATTATAACATATAGTAAGATATAACGTTTTATGTCATTCTAAGAAGAGGGGTTTCCCTCTTCTTTTGTGTTTTTTACATAGAGGCGCCAGCGGGGACCGGAGAGGAGCAGCAGTTGTGATTCGAGAAGTGATCGTCGTGGAAGGGAAAGATGATACGGTAGCCATTCAGCGGGCCGTGGAGGCCGATACAATCGAGACGGGAGGCTCGGCCGTCAGCGAGATGACGATACGGCGCATCGCCTTGGCACAGGAGCGCCGGGGCGTGATTATATTTACCGATCCGGATCATGCCGGGGAACGGATTCGGAAGAAGATCGCGGAGCGGGTCCCTGGCTGCAAGCACGCATTCCTGCCGCGGCATGAGGCGATAGCCAAGAGAGACCTCGGCGTAGAGAACGCATCGCCGGACGCGATTCGCGCGGCGCTCGCCCAAGTACGGACCGAGATGCCGTCGGCCCATGCGGAGCTCGCCTGGGCGGACCTTGCGGAAGCGGGCTTGACGATCCAGATCGGCGCGGCCGAACGCCGGAACCGGCTGGGGGAGATTCTCGGCATCGGATATTGCAATGCGAAGCAGCTGCTTAAGCGATGCCGCATGTTCCAGATCGGCCGAGCGGAGTTCGAGGCTGCACTGGCAAGACTGGACGAGCAGGAGGCTTCGGAACATAGCGTAACGGGTATGGAAGGAGAACGACAGAATGAACAAGCCTTCGATTGATATCGCAACGCCATCGAGGACGAAGGAGATTGTGCGCAAGCACGGATTTGCTTTTAAGAAAAGCCTCGGTCAAAATTTTTTGGTCGATATGAATATTATGCGGCGCATCGTCGATGCAGCCGAGCTGGACAGCGCCACAGGCGCGTTGGAGATCGGGCCGGGGATCGGAGCACTGACGGAGCAGTTGGCGCAGCAGGCGGGGCAAGTGGCGGCCGTGGAGATTGATCAGCGCCTCATCCCGATTCTGGGCGAAGTGCTGGAGCCGTACCCGAATGTGCGGGTTGTTCACGGGGATGTGCTGAAGGTCGACCTGGGCGAGCTGTTCCGGGAACAGTTCCAGGCCATGAACAAGGTCAGTGTTGTGGCCAATTTGCCTTACTACGTAACGACCCCGATACTGATGAGGCTGCTGGAGGAACGGCTCCCGCTCAAAAACATCGTCGTCATGATTCAGAAGGAAGTGGCCGAACGGATGGCGGCCCGACCCGGGACGAAGGAGTACGGCAGCTTGAGCGCGGCGGTTCAATATTTCAGCGAACCGCAGGTGGTATGCACCGTGCCTCCGTCCGTATTTATCCCGCAGCCGAATGTGGAGTCGGCCGTCATCAAGCTGCGTATCCGGGAGCAGCCCCCGGTAGAGGCGAAGGACGAAGCGCTCCTGTTAGAGGTTATCCAGGGGGCTTTTGCCCAACGGAGGAAGACCTTGTGGAACAATATGAAGGCCAAATACGGCACGGCATGGGGAACGGAGCTGCTCAGCCAGGCGTTCGCAGAGGCGGACATCGATCCGAACCGCCGGGGAGAGACGCTGTCGCTTGAAGAATTCGCCCGCTTCAGCAATGTGCTGTATGAGCGGTTCAAGGACGGGAAGGATGCTGCATCCCCAAATCAATGAGCACCAAATGATGCATCTGCCCATAGGATGGTCGAAGAGAGGTGATCGATCCTATGAAGCAAGGAGATTTGGTCGTACGCAAGTCCTATGGCGGCGATATTACGTTCCGTGTGGAGATGGTCCATCAAGACAAGGCGATCATCAAAGGCACGGATTACCGTCTGATCGCCGACTCGCCGATTCATGATCTGGTGAGGGTGCCTGAGTCGACCGTCAAGCGCCGCACACGACAAGCCCACATCAAGATGCTGGAGTCGGTGGAAGCGCTCGAAGAGAAGAACAGAAGACAATCGGAACGGCAGCAGGCCGAGATTTCAATGGCTGATCCAGTCCATTCATCGGCTTATTTCGAAATGCCCGGCAAGGTGTTACACTTGGACGGAGATCCGAATTATTTACAGAAAAGCTTGGCGATCTACCGGCAGCTGCGGGTGCCTGCGGAGGGCCATTATGTGTCGGAGGCGAGCATGGCAGACGCTCTGTACCGCCTGCTTCCGGTGGTCCAGCCCGACATTGTGGTGTTGACAGGTCATGACGGCGTGCTCAAGCAGCTGAAGCAGCGGGATCTGTACAATTTGCAAAGCTACAAAAACTCCCAGAACTTCGTCAATGCCGTTCACATTGCCAGACAGTTCGAACGCCATCTCGATCTGATGACGATTGTGGCGGGTGCATGCCAGTCCCATTTCGAAGCGCTGCTCCAGGCGGGGGCCAACTTCGCCAGCTCTCCGGGGCGGATTATGATTCACGCGCTTGATCCGGTCTATGTGGCGGTAAGGGCCTCCTACACCTCGGTCAAAGACACGGTCAAGATCGGGGAAATCTCGCCTCATACGATGTCGGGAATCGATGGGGTCGGCGGAATTGAGACAAGAGGAAGCTACCGAATCGGCATGCCGAAATGGAAAGATTTATCGAATTTAAAAGTTACACCGTCCGTTATTTGAATAAAAAACGAATTTTTATCATATGTTATACACTTTGGGCAAAAAAACACATTGACATTAATTTAAACTTGTTGTTATAATTATTTGTTGATTTGACAAAACCTCTGGAATTGTTTATAATGGACAAGGAAAGAGGTGGTGGCTGAAATGGCGAGAAACGCGCTGTTTGAAATTCGACGCTGTCTTGAAGCTCATGTAGGGCAGAAGATTATGCTTCGTGCGAATGGAGGCCGTCGTAAGACAATCGAACGCACGGGCGTGTTAGAAGAGACCTACCCTTCTGTATTTATTGTCAAGTTGGACCAGGATCAGAACGCATTTAAGCGTGTATCCTACAGCTATGCAGATATATTAACAGATACGGTCGAAGTAACCGTATGCGCCGAAAACGGCGAGATGAAGATTGAATATGTTCGCGGCTGAGCGAACTGGATGGCAGTCCTTCGGGGCTGCCTTTTTGTTATTCCATATTTCGGATCGCCATCGAACGAATAACCGTCCGGCGAACAATCCACATTATAGACATACCGCGTGCGCGGGAGCATGCGGCGAATTGCACAATACCCATGAATCCGGAAGGGTTCTTGCGAGGAGGTATGGCGATGGGCCGGAGAAGACGCAGCAGCTTCATGTCCGAGGAGTTGAAGACGGAGCTGGCCAAAGATCTGGGCTTCTATGACACCGTTCAGGAGTACGGATGGGGTGCCATTCGTGCCAAGGACGCCGGAGATATGGTCAAGCGTGCCATTCAACTTGCCGAGCAAGCGGCAGCCAAGAAATCATGATCCTTCCTCTTCATTCCGAGCGAGCAGGCGCACTTCACCTGCTCGTTTTTTTGTGACGGCGCGCGCTCCGGCCGGCGCGAATGACTTGGCCAGTAGAGTCTGTTATAATAACCTAAGCGATCCGTAGGATAAAGAAGGGTGAACGTGAGTGAAGGTATACGAGAAAGCGCCGGCCAAAATCAATTTGCTGCTGGACGTGCTGAGAAAGCGCAGCGACGGTTATCACGAAGTAGAGATGGTCATGACCATGGTCGATTTGGCGGATCGTCTTGAGATGGAGGAGCTGCCGCGCGACACCATTATCATTTCCAGCCAGGCGGGCTTCATTCCGCTGGATGAGAAGAACCTGGCGTTTCAGGCGGCGAAGCTGATTAAGGAACGGTACGAAGTGAAGCAGGGCGTATATATTCACCTGGATAAAAAAATTCCCGTTGCCGCCGGATTGGCGGGCGGCAGCAGCGACGCGGCGGCGGCGCTGCGGGGGCTGAACCGGCTGTGGCGGCTCGGCATCCCGGATGAGGAGCTGCAAGCGCTCGGGGCGGAGCTCGGCTCGGACGTGCCCTTCTGCGTCACCGGAGGAACGGCCATCGCGAGCGGGAGAGGAGAGCGGCTACAGCCGATAGCGAACCCGCCGCAGTGCTGGGTTATTCTGGCCAAGCCGCCGATCAATGTGTCCACCGCGGATATTTACGGCCGCTTGCGCGCGGATAGAATTACGGAGCATCCCTCTCTGGCTGATATGGTACAGGCCATCGACGGGCATGACTTCTATGGGGTGTGCCGCTCGCTTGGCAATGTGCTGGAGGACGTGACGCTGCCTCTGTATCCCGAGGTGCAGCAGCTGAAGGATGCAATGGTGAAACTAGGCGCCGACGGCGTCCTGATGTCCGGCAGCGGGCCAACCGTATTCGGGCTCGTGTCGAGGGAGTCGAAGATAGCGAGGATTTATAACGGACTGAGAGGCTTCTGCAAGGAAGTGTATGCGGTACGCCTGCTCGGTTCACGGCAGGGGAGCTGACGCCGCGGAGCGGGATGCGCTGGCACGAGCGGGCGCCTTCGGCTCGGCGTGCGGCCCCACCGCCTTGACATATTGATAAATTGTTGATAATGGACGTACATTCATGTAATATTTACATTATAATATTCGGTTTTTGTGAGCGAGGAGTCACGATGAAAAAAATGAAGCGCAGCGCCCGCTTGGTTGAAATGACGCAATACCTGATGACGAAGCCCCATACGCTCATTCCACTCACGACCTTCGCTGAACGGTATGGTGCGGCCAAATCGTCCATCAGCGAAGATCTGGCGATTATCAAGGAAGTGTTCGAAGAGGAAGGAACGGGGGAACTGCTTACCCTTGCCGGAGCGGCCGGGGGCGTGAAATTCATGCCCAAATGCGGTCCGGACAAGGCTCTTCCTGTCATCGAGGAATTATGCACCGTCATGGAGCAGCCTGACCGCGTGCTGCCCGGCGGTTACTTCTACATTACGGATATACTTGGCCAACCGGCGCTCATGAATGATATCGGGCGCATGTTCGCTTCCGCGTTCGCAGGGCGCGAGATCGACGTCGTCATGACTGTAGAGACGAAGGGAATCCCGATCGCCTACGCGACGGCCGCGCATCTCAACCTGCCGGTGGTGCTGGTGCGCCGGGACCATGTCGTCACGGAAGGATCGGCCGTCAGCATTAATTATGTATCCGGCTCGCATAAGAGCATTCATACGATGACATTGGCCCGGCGGGCGTTGAAGGAGCGTTCGCGCGTCTTGATCGTGGACGATTTCATGCGCGCGGGCGGAACGGTTCACGGCATGATCGAGCTGCTGCATGAGTTCAATGCGATGGTGGCCGGTGTCGGCGTCCTGGTCGAATCTGAAGACGTTTCGAAGGAAGAACGGCTGCTTCACGATTACGTGTCGCTGGTCCGGGTTGGAACGAAGGACCCAGGCGGTCGTCAGTTGGTTGTTCAGCCGGGCAATTATTTCGATGGAATGAAGTAAGAAGTGAGAGGCAGTTCAAAAAGTCCGCTTTTGATCACGAAGAGAAACAGCCTTTTTGAACATGCATGACAACATGCATTAAAAGGAGGAAACGCCATGTCTGAAAAAATAGTTCCTGTAGCGACGAAAGAGGCTCCTGCAGCAATAGGTCCCTATTCGCAAGCGGTGCAATGGGGCAATCTCGTATTTACCTCTGGTCAAATACCGCTGACTGCGGAAGGCCAGCTAGTGGAGGGCGGCATCGAGGAACAGACGCATCAAGTATTCCGCAATTTGAAGGCCGTGCTGGAGGAGGCAGGAACCTCTTTGGACAAGGTGCTCAAGGCGACCGTGTTCCTCAAGGATATGAATCAATTCACTCAAATCAACGCCATCTATGAAGCTTATTTCGGATCGCATAAGCCGGCTCGCTCCACCGTTGAAGTGGCGCGGCTGCCAAAAGATGTGCTTGTCGAAATCGAACTAATCGCTACGATTTAGATCGAAGCATGTCGAAACGGCTAAAGAGCGTTAAAAATTTCAAAAAAAAGCGCTTTTTGTGGCAAAATTAAGAAGGATTTTAGTTGCGCGTGTGGAATTATACACCAAGTCTTGATGGAAAAAGGTGGTGAACACACGTGCAAATTACTGATGTAAGACTCCGCCGCGTCAACACAGAGGGGAGAATGAAAGCAATCGCTTCCATTACGATTGATAATGAGTTTGTCGTTCACGACATTCGCGTTATCGATGGTAACAACGGCATGTTCGTTGCCATGCCAAGCAAACGGACGCCGGACGGCGAATTCCGCGATATTGCGCATCCAATTTCATCTGCAACACGCGAGAAAATTCAAGCTGCGGTACTGTCTGAATACGAGCGTGCGGCGACGGAAGAGGAAGTTATTGAAGAAGGCGCGTAAGCGTCTGGGTAATTATGGGGTTGCAAAGAAAGAGAGCCAATCATAGGGGGCTCTCTTTTCTTTTTGTTCATAATGAGATATATTCTTCTATGGAATCAAAGGGAGAGCAGGAGGTTGGACACTTTGAAAAGAATAGCCATTGTGCTTGCCGCCGGACAAGGCAAACGCATGAAGTCTAAGCTCTATAAAGTGCTTCATCCGGTGTGCGGCAAACCGATGGTGGGCCATGTACTCGATGCGGTGGAGCAGGTGCGCTGCGAACGCACTGTTGTCATTGTGGGGCATGGCGCCGAGGCGGTTCAAAGCTATCTGGGCGAACGGGCAGAGTTCGCGCTTCAAGCCGAGCAGCTTGGCACAGGACATGCCGTGAAGCAAGCCAAGGCGCTTCTGGACGGAGAGAAGGGAACGACTCTCGTCATTTGCGGTGACACTCCGCTAGTCACTTCCGAGACGCTTGCGCAGCTTATGGAGCTTCATGAAGGCGCACAAGCGTCGGCAACGATTTTGACGGCTGAACTGGATCAGCCGGCCGGATACGGCCGCGTGGTCCGCGGAACAGACGGTTCGGTCATGAAAATTGTTGAGCAGAAGGACTGCACGCCGGAAGAACAGCGCATCCGGGAGATTAACACGGGCACGTATTGCTTCGACAATGAGAAGCTGTTCGCTGCATTGGAGCAGATTACGAACCAGAACGCTCAGCAGGAATATTATTTGACTGACGTTATCGGTATTTTGAAATCGCAGGGGGAGATCGTGCAGGCGTACTGTACGGCCGACGAAGCCGAGTCCATTGGCGTCAACGATCGGTGTGCCCTCGCCGAGGCCGAACGGCTGATGCGGGAACGGATCAATAAGCGCCATATGGTGAATGGCGTGACGATTACGGATCCGGCGCAGACCTATATCGAAGCGGACGTCCGGATTGGCGCGGATACCGTCATTGAACCCGGCACGACGCTGCGGGGCAGTACGGTCATCGGGGAAGATTGCGTCATCGGCCCGAATAGCGATGTGACCGATTCGGTTATCCTTAATCGCGTGCACATCAAGCAATCGGTCCTGCAGGAGGCGGCCGTCGGCAGCGGCAGCTGCATCGGGCCATTTGCATACTTGCGTCCCGGCGCCAAGCTGGGAGAGGACGTGAAGGTCGGCGATTTCGTAGAGATTAAGAATGCTTCTCTGGATGATCATGCCAAAGTATCGCATTTAAGCTATATAGGGGATGCGAAGGTAGGGAAGAATGTCAATATCGGTTGCGGCGCGATTACCGTCAACTATGACGGACATAATAAATCCGTTACCGAGATCGGAGACGACGCGTTCATTGGCAGCAACGTCAATCTGATCGCCCCGGTCAAGGTTGGGGATGGAGCATATGTCGTCGCCGGTTCAACCATTACGCATGATATCCCTGCCGGCGATCTCGCCATTGCCCGTGAGCGGCAGACGAATAAGCCGGGTTACGCGGACAAGATTCGTGCCCGCGCTAAGGCAAAAAAAGAACGGAACTCCTAATGATAACAGTTGCATTAAGCTCCCGTAAAGGGTAGCATTAAGTTGATAGACTTGAACGCGCATTGCCATTAACGGAAATGTAGAACTTCAATGAACAAGAACCGGCACGGAGGGTTATTCAAAATCATGACGTATTGTGATTCCAAGTTGAAAATATTCACTTGCAACTCCAATCCAAAATTGGCGCATCAAATCGCCGAGTACATCGGCATTCCTATGGGGGATGCCGTGACGACGAGCTTCAGCGACGGCGAGATTCAGATCAAGCTCTCCGAGAGCGTTCGCGGCTGCGACGTCTATGTCGTACAATCGACATGCGATCCGGTGAACGACAGTCTGATGGAACTGCTTGTCATGGTCGACGCACTCAAGCGCGCGTCCGCCAAGAGCATTAATGTCGTCATTCCTTATTACGGCTATGCGAGACAAGATCGCAAGGCCCGTTCCCGCGATCCGATTACAGCGAAGCTGGTAGCCAATCTGATTGAGACGGCAGGCGCACACCGCGTCATTACGATGGATTTGCACGCAACACAGATTCAAGGATTTTTCGATATCCCGGTGGACCATTTGCTGGGAGTGCCTATTCTGGCCCAATACTTCCGCTCCAAGCAGCTGGAAAATATTGTGGTCGTATCGCCGGATCATGGCGGCGTCGTACGCGCCCGCAAGCTGGCCGACTTCCTGAATGCGCCGCTGGCGATTATCGATAAGCGCCGTCCAGAGCCGAATGTGAGCGAGGTCATGAACATTATCGGCGATATCAAAGGCAAGACCGCGATCATCATCGATGACATCATCGATACGGCGGGCACGATCGTGCTCGGTGCCAACGCGTTGGTGAAGGCGGGCGTGAAGGATGTGTATGCTTGCTGTACACACCCGGTCCTGTCCGGTCCAGCGATGGAACGATTGGAGAATTCGCCATTCAAAGAAGTGATTGTGACGGATACGATTCCAATCAAGCATGAGAATCCTTCCAGCAAATTGCAAGTGCTGTCGGTTGCTCCGTTAATGGGTGAAGCCATTATTCGCGTTCATGAAGAATTGTCCATCAGCAAGCTGTTCGAGATTGAATAAGAACAGCGTTCGCGTATGTCGCAACGTTACTTGGGGAAATAATCACAAGTAGTCTGAATAGTAAGGGTTACGTCTTTGACCATCGGTCAGAGAAGTAACCCTTATCGGCATTGATAAAGGAGGAGCCGTCTTGAAATGGATTGTAGGGCTCGGGAACCCGGGCATGCAGTACGCGTCCACCCGCCACAATATCGGCTTCATGGCGGTAGACAGGCTGGCGGAGCGCCATCAGATTCAGGTGCGCGACAGCAAATGCAAAGCCCTGGTTGGCGAAGGGCGCGTCGGCACGGAGAAAATCGTGCTCATTAAGCCGATGACCTATATGAATCTATCAGGCGAAGCGGTACGAGCCTATATGGATTATTACAAGGCCGATCCGGCAGACTTGATCGTATTGTATGATGATATGGATACCGAGCTCGGCAAGGTCCGCCTGCGGTATCAAGGAAGCTCCGGCGGGCACAACGGCATCAAGTCGCTGATTCAGCATTTGGGCACGCAGACGTTCAACCGGGTGCGCATGGGCATCTCCCGTCCGCAGCCGGGACGCGAGATCGTGGATTACGTCCTGTCGCCCTTCGCCAAGGCCGAGCGCGACAAGCTGGAGGAGGCCATTGACAAAACCTGCGATGCGGTCGAATTCGCGCTGACCCATCCTTTTGATCAGACCATGGCCAAATTTAACGGGTAACCGGCTAAATCGGCCCTATCCGGGACATACTGAGTAACTGAATCGGTATAATCTCGCGATAGGGGGCATATACATGTCTGTGAATTATGTCTGCAAACATTGTCATACGTTAATCGGGCGCGTCGAAGGGAGCGAGATCGACGAGACGAGACTCGGCTTTCATCTGCTGACTGAGGCAGAGCGCCATGAATATATTAAGGTTCATACCAATGGAGACGTAACGGTGCGAATGACTTGCGATTTTTGTACAGAAGCGATCCAGATGCACCCCGAATTGTCCTTGCTGTCATCGCCTTTGCAATGACAGCTTGTTGCATGCGGACATACGTCAGCCTTGGCTTGCCGCCGAGGCTTATTTTGGATGGACCGAATACTATAACCCTGAAAATATGATTACGCGGGTAAGAAAGAGAGGCCTGTCCTGTGTTAAACGCACTCATGAAAGCATTATCTGGAGAGCGGGATATCGACTCCATCGTCGAAGGCATTCGCAGTGGGATGAAGGAGCAACTGGTATCCGGCCTGGCCGGTTCGACGCGGCAGGTCATGATGGCTGCTCTGCATCATCAGTTGGAGCGGCCCCTGCTGGTCGTAACGCACAATATGTTCTCTGCGCAGAAGGTGGCGGAGGATCTGCAAGAATGCTTGTCATCAGACCAAGTATTGTTGTACCCGGCGAATGAGCTGGTCGCTGCGGAAGCGGCCATATCCAGTCCGGAAGTGATTGCACAGCGGATAGAGGCACTGACTGGCATCGCCCGCGGATTCCGCGGGATCGTCGTAACCCCGTATGCGGGGCTGCGGCGGTTTTTGCCTGCCCGGGAGACAATGGCATCCTCTCATTTGTCCATCGCCGTGGGCGACGAGGTGAAGCTAAATTCCTTCCTCGAGTCCCTGGTCTTTCTCGGCTATGAGCGGGCCGAACGGGTGGAAGCGGCTGGAGAATTCAGTGTCCGTGGCGGCATCGTCGACCTTTACCCGCTGACATCACCTTATCCGTACCGGATCGAGTGGTTCGACGACGAGATTGATTCGATCCGTTCCTTCGATGCGGCCGATCAGCGTTCGGTGGAGAAGCTGAAGCAGTTGAATATCCCCCCGGCCAAGGAATGGATTGCCGACACAACACGCTTCGCCCAGGCGGCAGAAGCGGCTTCCGCACGTCTGGAGGAGCAGCTCGCCCGAATGACCGACCGTCAGGTGAAGGAGAAGCTGCAGCAGGAGATTGGTCACGATATCGAGCGGCTGCGGGGCGCTTCCTATTTCAGTGAAATGTACAAATACGTATCGCTGCTCTATCCGGAGCGGCATACGCTCTATGACTATATGCCGCAGGATACGCTGCTTCTGATAGACGAGCCGGCCCGGGTCATGGAGACGGCCAAGCAACTGGAACGCGATGAAGCGGAGTGGAGCACGCATCTGCTGCAGAATGGCAAATCGCTGCCGTCGCTGGAGCTGGGCCTCACTGCTGACGCGGCCATGGGCAAGCGCCCGTTCCAGACGCTGTTCATGGCGCTGTTCCTGCGCCAGGTGCCGCACACCCAGCCGCAGAACATTGTCAATGTCATGTGCCGAACGATGCAGAATTTCCATGGGCAGATGAATGTGCTCAAGGCAGAGATGGAACGGTGGAAAAAAGCGGGGGCGAATGTCATCATTCTGGCTAACGGCCCCGAGCGGGTAGAACGGGTGCGCCGGGTGCTGCAGGACTACCAGATTCCGGAGCCGACGATTATGACCGGCAATCTGCAGTCGGGCTTCGAGCTGCCTTCCATCCATCTCGTCGTTATCACCGAAGGCGAGATGTTCTCCCAGAAGCAGCGCAAGTCGCGGCGCGCCGACGCAAGCATGAAGCTGGACAATGCGGAGCGAATCCGCAACTATACCGAGCTGAAAATCGGCGATTATGTCGTCCATCAAAATCATGGCATCGGCAAATATATCGGCATCGGCACGTTGGAGATCAACGGCATTCATAAAGACTATCTGCATATTATGTATGCCGGCGGCGACAAGCTGTCCGTACCGGTCGATCAGCTCCATCTCATTCAGCGCTATGTCAGTTCGGAGGAGAAGGAGCCGAAAATATACAAGCTGGGCGGAACAGAATGGACCAAGGTCAAAAACAAGGTCCGTTCATCCGTCAAGGATATTGCCGACGATCTGATTAAGCTGTATGCCGCTAGACAAGCCTCGTCCGGATATGCCTTCGATAAGGATACGCCGGAGCAGCAGGAATTCGAAGATCTGTTCCCGTATGAAGAGACGCGGGATCAGCTGCGGGCGATCGTCGAGATTAAGAAGGATATGGAGCTGCCACGGCCGATGGATCGGCTGTTGTGCGGCGACGTCGGCTACGGCAAGACCGAGGTCGCGGTGCGCGCCGCCTTCAAGGCGGCTATCGAAGGCAAGCAGGTGGCGATTCTCGTGCCGACGACGATCCTGGCGCAGCAGCATTACGAGACGTTCCGCGAGCGCTTCGCGGACTATCCGTTCAATATTCAGGTGATGAGCCGGTTCCGATCGCGCAAAGATCAGAACGAGACGATCAAGGGATTGAAGACGGGGGTCGTCGATGTGGTCATCGGGACGCACCGCCTGCTCTCTCAAGATGTCGTGTTCAAGGAGCTCGGATTGCTGATCGTGGATGAAGAGCAGCGCTTCGGCGTCACCCACAAGGAGAAGCTGAAGAAGCTGAAGACGAATGTGGACGTGCTGACGCTGACGGCCACGCCGATACCGCGCACGCTTCATATGTCGATGCTCGGCGTGCGTGACTTGTCTGTCATCGAGACGCCGCCGGAGAACCGCTTCCCGGTTCAGACGTACGTGCTGGAATACAGTGATTCGCTGGTGAGAGAAGCGATAGAACGCGAGTTGTCCCGCGACGGCCAAGTGTACTTCCTGTTCAACCGGGTACAGGGCATCCATCAGATGGCGGACCATATCAAGATGCTGGTGCCGGAAGCGAAGGTGGCGGTAAGCCACGGCCAGATGTCGGAGACGGAGCTGGAGAAGACGATTCTCGACTTCCTCGACGGAGAGTACGACGTGCTGGTCAGCACGAGCATTATCGAGACCGGGGTGGACATCCCGAATGTCAATACGCTCATCGTGCATGACGCGGACAAGATGGGCCTGTCCCAGCTGTATCAGCTGCGCGGGCGCGTCGGACGCTCGAACCGGATCGCCTATGCGTACTTCACGTACCAGCGCGACAAAGTATTGAACGAGGTCGCGGAGAAGCGTCTTCAAGCGATCAAGGAGTTCACCGAGCTCGGGTCCGGCTTCAAGATCGCGATGCGCGACCTGTCGATCCGGGGGGCGGGCAATCTGCTGGGCGCGGAGCAGCATGGATTCATCGCTTCGGTCGGCTTCGATCTGTACTCGCAGATGCTTGCGGATGAGATCAACAAGCGCAAAGCCGAGCTGGACGGGGTCGCCATTCGCGACCAGCAGGAGCTGTCAACGCTCATCGATCTCAATATCGACGCCTATTTGCCGCCGAATTATATTTATGATAGTATTCAGAAGATCGAGATCTACAAAAAGGTTGCCGGTCTCGCCTCATTGGAGGAAGTCGAAGAATTGCGCGATGAACTCATCGATCGCTTTGGTGAACCGCCGCTTGCCGTCTTGCAGCTGCTTGCCGTCGCACGGCTGAAGCTGCATGCGAAGCAGTATGGATTGGAATCCATCGTGCAGCGCGGGGATACGGTCACCATGAAGGTCCACCCTTCGGCTGAACCATGGCTTGACCGTAAGAAGCTGGCAACGATTGCGGCCCGAATCGATCGGCGCATCGTCGTCGATCGCGAAGCGCATGGCACCGTGAAAATCAATGCGCGCGGGTTGGATGGGATGCAGCTGCTGATGCAATTGGAGCAGTTCATGCTTGAAGCTACAGATGCGATCAAAGCGAAGGGAGAATTACAACATGTTGCAAAATAAACAGACGCGCTCCAAAAAATGGATGCTGCTCGCGCTGTCTGCCGTGTTGACGCTGTCCGTCCTGGCGGGATGCGGCAAGAAAGATACAACGGCGGCACCGAAGGATGGAAGCAAAGTCGTAGCTACCTATGAAGGCGGAGAAGTTACCGAGGACCAATTCAAGAAGGAAATGGCCACCATGCTCGTGTTCTATCCCGAGTATGAGCAAATTATCGGCATGGATCAGTTCCAGGAATATTTCTTGAAGCAGCAGATCGCTTACTTGTATCTGGAGGGCAAAGCGTCCGACAAGGCGAAGAAGACGGGCGGAGAGAAGGCCAAGGAACAGCTGGACTTGATGAAAACGCAGGCAGGCGATGACGAGTTCAAGAAGATTCTGGATGCCCAAAAGCTGACCGAAGCCGACGTGACAGCGTACATGACCCGGATTTTGACGGTCGTTCAAGATTTCAATGACAAGGTCACCGATGAGCAACTGAAGTCCGAGTTCGAGAAGAACAAGAAGGACTTGACTGTGGCGACCGTTCGCCACGTGCTGATCGGCTTTCAGGATAAGAACGGAAAAGAACGCAAAAAAGAAGATGCGCTTAAGCTGGCCAAAGATATCCAAGCCCGTCTGAAGAAAGGCGAGGACTTCGCAAAGGTAGCCAAGGAACATTCGGATGACACCGGATCGGCGGAGAACGGCGGCCTGTACAAGGATAAGGCAGTAGGCGGTTGGGTACCTCAATTCAAGGAGGCGGCCTTGACGCTGCCGATCAACGAGATCAGCGAGCCGGTCGAGACCGACTACGGCTACCATGTGATGCGGGTCGAAGCTCGTGCGGAGAAAACGTTCGACAAGCTGACCGACACCGAGAAGACGTCCCTGCGGACCGGTGCCGCATCGGAATTGATGAACGACTTCATGGAAAAAGACCTGGAGAAGCTCATCAAGGAGATCAATCTGCCGAAGACCGAAGAGAAGCCGGACGCATCCAAGGAAGAGCAGCCGACTGACACGACAGACGAGAATAAGGACACGAAGCAGGACGATAAGAAAACCGAGACGCCACAAGACAACAACGCGGCAACAGACAAGAAAGAGGACAAGGCGGAAGGCACGAAATAAAGCGATTCACCAGCTGCGGCTGTCCCCGATGTCGGGGACGGCCCTTTTTTTGCGCCTGACTAGGGATAAAGACCTAGGACAAGCTTCGATTCGACAAAAACAGAGTTTTAGGATAAAATTATCCAGTGTTAACGACAAATAAATGTGAAAAATTTGAGAAAAGTGGAGAAAATATGTCGTTAAATGTCGAAAAATGTGAAATGTTTTGCAGTCAACCGGGCATGAACGGAGTATCATGAAATGTATAAGAAGTTGGGAGCAGATGAATACTATGGTCAGAGTTTGAAACTATACCGCATCTCTCCTAAAAACAATAATCCAGTTGACCTTTAAAACTAATCTTGGAAAGCGGGGCAACCTTTAATGAAAGCTACTGGTATTGTTCGTCGTATTGATGATCTTGGACGCGTGGTCATTCCCAAAGAAATTCGTCGCACGCTGCGTATTCGCGAAGGAGATCCACTTGAAATTTTCGTTGATCGCGACGGTGAAGTCATCCTCAAAAAATATTCGCCTATCGGGGAATTGGGCGATTTCGCCAAGGAATATGCGGAGTCTCTGTACGAAAGCACAGGCCATATTACGATGATTTCCGATCGCGACACCATCATCGCGCTGGCTGGAGGCTCGAAGAAGGAGTTTTTGGACAAGCAGATCGGCATGCTGCTGGAAAACTGTATGGACAACCGCAAGTCGGTGCTGGAGACGAATTCCGGCAATTATGAGATCGTGAAGGATCATCAGGAGACGTTGTCTTCTTTTGTCGCTGCGCCGATTGTATCGGGCGGGGATCCGATTGGAACGGTCGTGCTGTTGAATCGGGATGACAGCGTCAAGATGGGTCAGATGGAAGTGAAAATGGCAGAAACGGCTGCCGGCTTCCTCGGAAAACAAATGGAACAATAATCCGCTCCGGCGGTGCATCGCTCCTGCTCGTGAAGGGCCGCCCCCATGGCGCGCGCACCTTCTGAAGCGGGAGTTTTTTGTTCTCGGCGTTCCGGACGGCCACGCTCTGTCCGCCGCAAAGGTCTATGATATAATACGTGTACATATCAACACGCGCGTAAGAAATCATGGACGCAGCGGCAACCTTTGGATTCGGATGGGCGGGAGACGAGCATGGAGCGTACAACAGGAAGGCAGGTCTTATCCGGCGCTTTGATGCTGGGCGCGGCGGCGGTGTTGTCGAAGATTATCGGCACGCTGCAGAAAATTCCGCTGCAGAACATCGGGGGCGACGGTGTCTTCGGCATCTACAACGCCGTGTATCCCTTCTACGTGCTGCTGGTGGTCGTCGCGTCGGCAGGCATCCCTGTCGCCGTGGCCCGTCTCGTCGCCGAATGCGAAGCGGCGGGGGACGAGCAGGGATCGTCCCGCGTGCTGTACGCCTCCTGCCTCCTGATGAGCTTCACCGGCCTCATCGGCTTCCTCGCCTTGACCTGGGGAGCCGAGACGGTCGCTTCGTGGATCGGCAACCGCCATACCGTCCCGGCGATACGCAGCTCGGCCTACGCGCTGCTCGTCATGCCGCTGGCCGCCGCCCTGCGGGGCTATGACCAGGGACGCGGACGGATGGAATCGACAGCCGTCTCGCAGGTGGCCGAACAGACCGGCCGGGTGGCGGTCATGATCGCGCTCCTGCTTTATTATGTGAGCCGGGAAGCGCCGGAGGAGACCATTGCGGCCGGCGCCACCTTCGGCTCGTTCGCGGGCGGCGTGTGCGGCTTGGCGGCGATGGCTTGCTTCCGGTGGAGGGAGCGGCGTTCGGCCGCTCGGGAAGCCCGGGCCGTATCGGTGCCGTCTGGCCCGAAGGAGGCGGATCTACCCGGCTCGGCGAGGGGAGACTTGTCAGCCCCGGCGTCTTCGCCGACAATCGGCGCCTGGATGCGGCGGCTGGCCTGGACGGCCTTGCCGATCTGCCTCGGCGCGATCGTGATGCCGGCCGTGAACGTCGTCGATGTGTTCACGGTGCCGCGCCTGCTGGCGCAGCGGGGGCTCGGCGAGGCCGGAGCGCTGGCGGAGTTCGGCGTCTACAGCCGCGCCTTCCCCCTGGTCCAGCTCGTGACGATGGTCGCCAGCTCGCTCGCGGTCGGCCTCGTGCCGGCCGTGGCCGCTGCCGCGCGCCGCGATGCGGCCCAACTGCGGGAGCTGCTGGCGTCCGCGCTGCGCTGGACCTGGCTGATCGGCTGGGCCGCGGCGGCGGGGCTCATCGCCCTGGCCGAGCCGATCAATGTGGCGCTCTACACCGATGCCGCCGGGATGGCGGCCTTCGTGTGGATCGCGTCCACGGCGGTCAGCGGCGTGCTGCAGGCCGTGACCGCCGCGCTGCTGCAGGGCATGGGGGCCGTGCGCGCCCCCGCCCTGATTCTGCTGTTCGCCGCCGGCGTGAAGGCGGCGCTCAATCTGTGGCTGGTCCCGGCCTATGGCATCGCCGGGGCAGCCATAAGCGCGGCCGCCTCGCTCGCGCTCGCTGCGGCGCTGAATGCGGCCGCGCTGAAACGCGCCAGCGGCGTCCGCTTCGCCGCCTGGGGCGCCCGGAGCGCGCGGCTGGCGCTGGCGCTCGCCGCCATGGCCGCGGCGGCGCGCCTGGCCGCGCTTGTCCCGGCAGCGCTCGGCCTGGGCGGCCGCACAGGCGCCCTGCTCGCGGTCGCCGCCGGCGTGCCGCTCGGTGCGCTCGTCTTCGCCGGGCTGGCGCTGCGGCTCGGCCTCGTGCGGCCGCAGGAGCTGGCGGGCCTGCCGCGCATCGGCCCGGCACTGGCCCGGATCGCGGCCAAGATCGCGCCGCGGCACAGGTAACGTACGGTTCTCCCCGGAGAGAACCTCGACACGAAGGAGGCATTCCCATGTCAGGAACAATCACGGTCGTCGGGCTCGGCTCCGGCGACGCCGGACAGCTGACGCTGGACGTATGGAACCGGCTCCGCCGGGCGGAGCGCCTGTATGTGCGCACGGAGCGCCATCCGGTGATGTCGCTGCTGCAGGAGGAAGGGACGGCATACCGTTCCTTCGACGAGGTGTACGAAGCGAAGGACGATTTCCCGGCGGTATACGAGGAGATTGCCCGGGCGTTAATCGCGGCGGCGCAGGACGGCGGTACGGTCGTCTACGCGGTGCCGGGCCATCCGATGGTGGCGGAGGCCACCGTGAAGCTGCTGGCCGAGCGCTGTCCGGCTGAAGGCATCCGGCTGGAGATCCGGGGCGGCGAGAGCTTCCTCGATCAGGCCTTCATCCGGCTCGGCTTCGATCCGATTGAAGGGTTCCAGCTGCTGGACGCGAGCGGACTGAAGCGCTCCATGATCAATCCCCGGTTGCACACCGTTATCGGACAAGTGTATGATACGTTTACAGCTTCCGAAGTGAAGCTGGGCTTGATGGAAGTATATCCGGACGATTACGAGGTCATCGCCGCTCATGCGCTCGGCGTTGAGGGGCAGGAGGAGATCCATCGCGTGCCGCTGTACGAGCTCGATCGGCTGGAGGGCTACGGCAACCTGTCGCTCATCTACGTGCCGCGTTCGGAGGCGGACGAGGTGCTGAACGGCACGTTCGACAAGCTGCACGAGATCGTGGCGACGCTGCGCAGTCCCGAAGGCTGTCCGTGGGATCGGGAGCAGACGCATCAGTCGATTCGCAAGAACTTCATCGAAGAGACCTATGAGGTGCTGGAAACGATCGACGATGACGATCCCGTCGGCATGCAGGAGGAGCTGGGCGACGTGCTGCTCCAGATTATGCTGCATGCCCAGATGGAGGAAGAGACGGGAACCTTCTCGGCATATGATGTCATTCGGGGCCTGAACGAGAAGCTCATCTTCCGCCATCCTCATGTGTTCGGGGACAAGGCGGCCGCCGATTCGGAATCGGCGCTCCGCAATTGGGAGCAGATGAAGGCCGAGGAGAAGCGGCGCAAGGGACGCGACGCGGAACGCAAGTCCATATTGGACGGGGTGCCGCGGGATTTGCCGGCGCTGATGAAGGCCCGCGAGCTGCAGCACAAAGCGGCCAAAGTCGGCTTCGACTGGGATCGGATCGAGGATGTACTTGACAAACTGGCCGAAGAATTGCAAGAATTGCGAGAGGCGATCAGCTTGGCAGAGACGGCGAAGGGCGGGGAGAAGCACCGCGCGCATGCCGTAGAGGAGCTGGGAGACGTGCTGTTCGCGGCAGTAAATGCGGCAAGATTTCTGG
Source organism: Paenibacillus dendritiformis (assembly GCF_945605565.1). Lineage (NCBI taxonomy): Bacteria > Bacillati > Bacillota > Bacilli > Caryophanales > Paenibacillaceae > Paenibacillus > Paenibacillus dendritiformis. The sequence goes on from NZ_OX216966.1 coordinate 663,814, forward strand.
GAGCCGACCCGGAAGAAGCGTTGACGGGGACGAACCGCAAATTTATTCGCCGTTTTCAATATATTGAGGAACAGCTTCGTATAAACGGCAAATCTTTTGACCAGACTGATTTACTAGAAATGGAGAAGTGGTGGCAGGAAGCGAAGCAGCTGAAGCCTTGACCGGAGCGGTCAGCGGCCTGATATCCCCTATTTTCGTCAAAATATGAAAAAGTGCCGTAACCGGGGAGGATTTTACTCGCAAAGCAAGAATACATACATTCGAGAATACAACATGGATTGTATTTTGCGACTCCGGCATCAGCCCGCGAGCCAACACACTCTATTGAATGACTAATAGGATTGGGAGGCCAATAAACATGAACAAAACAGATTTGATCAACAACATCTCGGAGAAAAGCGGATTGACCAAAAAAGACGTAGAAGCGGTATTGAACGGCTTCTTCGGTGAAGTTACGGATGCATTGTCCAAAGGCGACAAAGTGCAACTGATTGGATTCGGCACATTCGAGACTCGCAAGCGCGCAGGCCGCACGGGCCGCAACCCGCAAACCGGCAACACGATCGAAATTCCGGAATCCACGGTTCCGGCGTTCAAAGCGGGCAACAAGCTTAAAGAAGCTGTAAAATAATGCGTCTCGACAAGTTCCTGAAGGTTTCGCGGCTCATTAAGCGGCGCACCGTAGCCAAAGATGTGTCCGAACAGGGACGCGTCATATTGAACGGCCGCGAGGCGAAGCCGAGCACGACCGTCAAGGTGGGAGACGAGATTACGGTTCAGTTCGGGCAGAAGCTCGTCACGGTCCGGATCGAGCGTCTCCAGGAGACGACGAAGAAGGAAGAAGCAGCCGGCATGTACACGCTGCTGAAGGAAGAGCCTATTCCGCGATCGAAGGATCTGGAATGGTAATCGCCATGAATCCATCAAGAACGGCCCTTTCCCGATAACGGGGGAGGGCCTTTCTTGTGCCTGCCGGGAGGAGATCTCCGGTTGCAGCAGGGGCTTCGAACGCGGCGGTGCAGGGAAAATAAGCCTTTGAATCTCTTCCCCCCGTTCCCTATAATAGACGTATAACCAAATACATTCCGCCGGCATTCCCGGCGGGAGAGGTTCGCAATCTCCCTCTATAAAAAACTAAGGCTGACAGCATCCGTACGGGTATGGCTTTCCCTTGGTGTTGTCTTTTTTTGTGCTTATGGAGGCGGGGGAAGCGGCGTATGCCGGATCGACCCCTGCTTCGAATGGACCGATGCACATGCCTTCGTCTTGTTCTGTAGAGGAATAAGAAGGGATGGACACAGGATGAATGATGCAATGAACCGTAAGGAAGCAGCCGCAGATCGGGCGGCAGGAGCAGCCGTCCAGGGCAAGCCGCAGGAGAAGGCGGTCGTCGTCTTCAGCGGCGGGCAGGACAGCACGACCTGCCTGTTCTGGGCGCTGGAGCGCTTCGATGCCGTCGAGACGGTGACGTTCGACTATGGACAGCGCCACCGCAGCGAGCTGGAGCATGCGAAGCGGATTGCAGCCAAGCTGCAGGTGCCGAACCGCGTGCTTGATATGTCGCTGCTCAATCAACTGGCGCCGAACGCGCTCACCCGGGCCGATATCGACATCGCCCAGGAGGAGGGCGAACTGCCGAACACGTTCGTCGAGGGGCGCAACCTGCTCTTCTTCTCGTTCGCCGCGATCTATGCGAAGCAGATCGGCGCCCGGCATATCGTGACGGGCGTCTGCGAGACGGACTTCAGCGGCTATCCCGATTGCCGGGACGTATTTGTCAAATCGCTGAACGTCACGCTCAATCTGGCGATGGACTACGGCTTCGTCCTTCATACGCCGCTTATGTGGCTGAACAAGGCTGAGACCTGGCGCTTGGCGGACGAACTGGGGGCGTTCGAATTCGTGCGCACGGAGACGGTAACCTGCTATAACGGGCTGCCGGGCGACGGCTGCGGCGAATGCCCGTCTTGCAAGCTGCGGCGCGCGGGACTGGAGAGCTATCTCGCGGAGAGAGCGCAGAAGGCGGGGGCCGGGGCATGAGCAGACCGGGCCCGTTCCGCATCGTAGAGAAGCTGCAGCAATACGGAACCGATATATCCCGCGAGTCGCTGCGCTACCACAAGCGCCGCGTGCTCGTCAGCAAGGAATTCACCTTCGACGCGGCGCATCATCTGCACGCCTACGAAGGCAAATGCAAAAATCTGCACGGCCATACGTACAAGGCTGTGTTCGGCCTAAGCGGCTATACGAACGACATTGGCATCGCCCTTGATTTCGGAGACATTAAGGAGATCTGGAAGGAGCGGATCGAACCGTATCTCGATCACCGTTATTTGAACGAGACGCTCCCCCCGATGAATACGACGGCGGAGAATATGGTCGTCTGGCTATATGAGCAGATGAGCGCCGCGCTGGCGGAGGAGCCGTACCGCACCCGCTGCGAAGGCGGGCGAGTGGAGTTCATCCGTCTCTACGAGACGCCGACCAGCTATGCCGAGGCGAGACGGGAGTGGATGGAGCGATGACGATACCGGTGCTGGAACTGTTCGGGCCGACCGTGCAGGGCGAAGGGATGCTTGTCGGCCGGAAGACAATGTTCGTGCGCACGGCAGGCTGCGACTACCGCTGCTCCTGGTGCGATTCCGCCTTCACGTGGGACGGATCGGCGAAGGAGGAGATTCGCAGCCTGACGGCGGAAGACATCCTGCGGGAGCTGAACGCGCTCGCCGCCGGCCGCTTCGATCATGTCACAATCTCGGGCGGCAATCCCGCCCTGATCCCCGGCATCAGCGGGCTTGTGCGCCTGCTCGGAGAGCATGGCATTCGCACCGCGGTGGAGACGCAAGGCTCGCGGTGGCAGGAATGGCTGCTGGACATCGATGACGTCACGCTGTCGCCGAAGCCGCCCAGCTCCGGCATGAGCACCGATGAAGCGCGGCTCGATCAGATGGTGAGCCAGCTGTGGGAACGCCCGGATCGGAAGGGGCTGTGCCTGAAGATTGTCGTCTTCGACGATCGGGATCTCGCGTATGCCATTCGCATGCATGAGCGTTACCCGGACATTCCGTTCGTCCTCCAGACGGGGAATGACGATGTGCGGAGCGCGGATGATCACGAGCTGATCCGGAAGCTGCTCGGCCGGTATGAATGGCTGATCGAGCAGGTCGCCGCCGATCCGCGCCTGAACCGGGTGCGGGTGCTGCCGCAGCTGCATACGCTCGTATGGGGCAACAAGCGCGGCGTATGACAGAAGGCCGGCCTGTCATCAGGCCGCTTGTATGGGAAGCCGCCCCGGTGCGGAACCGGGGAAGCTTTTGAATTCGACACGAATAACCGATATAGAAGGGGAGGCAATCACATGGCAGGCAGGAACGAAGCCGAATTGCAGCTGAAGCATCTCGGAGGGAAGACGGAATACGCGACCGACTACGCGCCTCATGTATTGGAGGCGTTCGACAATAAGCATCCGAACCGCGATTATTTCGTCAAATTCAACTGTCCGGAGTTCACCAGCCTCTGTCCGATGACGGGGCAGCCGGACTTCGCGACCATGTATATCAGCTATATTCCGGACCGGAAGTGCGTCGAGAGCAAGTCGCTGAAGCTCTATATGTTCAGCTTCCGCAATCATGGCGATTTCCACGAGGATTGCGTCAATATCATTATGAATGATCTGATCGGGCTGCTCGATCCGAAATATATCGAAGTATGGGGCAAGTTCACGCCGCGCGGCGGCATTTCTATCGATCCGTATTGCAATTACGGCCGTCCGGGCACGAAATACGAGGAGATGGCGGCTTATCGCCTGATGAATCATGATTTATACCCGGAGACGGTCGACAACCGGTAAGAGAGAATTGTTGGAAGCGTGGCCGCGTTGAAGTTCTATTCTGGCATTCCCTTCATAAGCTAGTGTTGAGAAGGAGGTACATGCCATGATGGAATTGAACAAGCCAACGGCCAAGCGCCAGGAGATTAAGATGGTCAACCGCAAGCTGCTGGAGATTAGCGGGGTAAGCAAAGTAGAGAGCTTCGACAGCGAGGAGTTCCTGCTGGATACCGAATGCGGATTTCTGACCATACGCGGCCACAATCTTCATATCAAAAACTTGAGCCTCGAACAAGGACAAGTCGCCATTGAAGGCACGGTCAACTCCCTGACCTATCTGGATGCGAGCTCGCACGATAAATCCAAAGGCTTTTTCGGGAAGTTATTCAAGTGAGTCTGTACGTACAATGGACGACCGTGCTGCTCATGATGCTGAGCGGCTTGGCGCTCGGTGTCGTATTTGACGGCTACCGCGTCGTAGCGGGGCAATTCCGTTTCCCTCGGTGGACGGTTCCGCTGCTGGATTTGATGTATTGGCTGGCTGCGACGCTGTTCGTGTTTCAGATGCTCGTGAAGGGCAATCAGGGAGAGCTTCGATTTTACGTCTTTCTTGGCTTGGCCGCCGGGGCGTGGTTGTATGTTATCCTTCTCAGCAAGGTCACGGTCGCGATCGTAACGTGGCTCGTGCGGGCCATATTGGCCATCTCCCGGTTCATCCGCCGATGCCTGTATGTTCTGCTCGTGCTGCCGCTCAAGGGCTTATGGATCTTTACAAAAGGTCTAGGTGCGTTTTTGCTGACGGCGGCTATGTTCATCGGAAAAATTGTGCTACAATGTGTTAAGCCGCTATGGTTGCTGGTCCGCTGGATTTTCCGGCCGCTCATTCTTCCGATCTGGGAACGGCTGGGCATAACGGAACGGCTCCACCGGATCAAGCAGAAGGTATTTTCTGGTGTGCGTCGAATGAATCAATGGGTGGCAGCGGGAAGAGCGAAGGCGGCTCGTCTGCTGCGCCTGTTTCATCATAAGAAGTAACGGGTAATTCCTTTATCTGACTCTATCGAAACTGGGGGTGTGCGTATGTCTGCGTCCCGGACACCGGACCGTACTCGTGAGAACAAAATGGCAGGAGCCAAGCGAAGATTGCGATTGTGGATGGGGTTTATGGTGGTGTTTGCGGGGTGGGGCTTATATACGTACATCGACCAGGCTGCTACCATTGAGGGGCTCAAAGCCGATTATCAGGTGCAGGAGAAGAAGAAGACGGCTGCCGAAAAGACGCGGAACGAGGTTCAGCAGGAAGTCGATCGCCTGAATACGACCGAATATATTCTTCAGATTGCGAGAAGTAAAGGGATGCTGCTTCCGGACGAAGTCCTTATCCGCAAGCACGAGGAATAGGCGCCATATCGGGACAACCGTCGGTTGACCACTTGGTGCGGTTACAGTATAATCACGACATAAGCATTGCTTTCGGTAACGAAGCGGTGTGCCGTTTAACATTTTAAGGGAGGAACATTTTATTCTATGACAATCGAAGTGGGCACCAAGTTACAAGGCAAGGTGACAGGCATTACGCATTTTGGAGCGTTCGTTGATCTGTCGGGAGGTGTCACGGGACTGGTTCACATCTCTGAAATTGCCGATAACTATGTCAAGGACGTGAATGACCATTTGAAGATTGACGATATCGTCACGGTCAAAGTAATTAACGTCGACAAGGACGGCAAGATTGGCTTGTCTATCAAGCAGACAGTGGATAAGCCAGCATCGGAGCAGAGACCGCCAAGAGGACCTCGTCAAGACCGTCCGAACCGAGACGGGGGAGGAAGAGGCGGCTTTGGTAACCGCGACCGGGGTGGCCGCAAGCCTAATTTCGCTTCTTTTGAGGATAAAATGTCGCGCTTCCTTAAAGATAGTGAAGAGCGCATCTCGTCTTTGAAAAAGAACACGGAATCCAAGCGCGGAGGCCGTGGCGCACGCCGCATGTAATAGATGACGAAGGAACGAAGCCGCAGACCGGGCACCCGGTATTGCGGCTTTTTTGCTGTGTATGTGGCCTTGGCCGGTGCTGGTGCCGGGAGGTTCTGATCGGGCTCGGGCCAAGCCTGCAAATCTGCAGCATTTTCTCTCGATTCATGCCCTGTGAGCTAGAATTGCTGCAAATATACATCTTTTTGCCCCTCTTTAGGGGCTTTAAGCTCGGAATGGAAGAAATTGATGCATTATTGCAGGAATCCACTTTTCAACAACTGCCTGCAATCGAATTCCTGCATCTCTGCAGCAATCAGGAGAGGATGAACAGGAAACGGCTTCTTTCCAGGCCGGTGTCGGCCCACTCAATGGCCTCTGCCCACCAAGCTCTGCACCAGCTTCCACGCCGGTTTCTGGCCTCCTACTTGTGCCTCCGCCAGCTTCCACGCCGGTTTCTGGCCTCCTACTTGTGCCTCCGCCAGCTTCCACGCCGGTTTTCTGGCGCCTCCGCCGCCTTCCCAACGGCTTCCGCCCTGCCGTCCCCGCCCCCAGCAGTCTCCACATTGTGACGGAATGGCAGATTCATCGCATTGATTTTACTGCCGCCACTATTTTTGTCACCCGTACGAAGGGTTACGACATGTTCTTACGCTATTCCGTATCCTTTCCCCTTATTTCTGAACGGCGGCAAGTGCAGAACTGCAAAAAAATGACATTCACCTGCTTGCCCTCATGCCGGCTAACACCGGGCGAGCCCTTGTGCGCGCAGGCTTGTCCGTTTTCTCGCGCCCGACTCAACTGGTGTCGGAAACTTTTTTGGACGGGCCTCCTTTTTCTGACAAACTATTTCCAGCTCCTTCTCTATAATGAGAGGCACACATTTCAGAGAATAGGTGGTGCTTGGCATGAGTAAGACAAAGGTGATTCCGTTTCCGAAGAAAGGCTGGCAGAGCGGGGGGCAAGGAGAGGGCGAGTGGAGCCTCCCACATAACAAATGGCGGCTGGAACGATTCAAGCGGGTACTTGGCACGCGGAAATGGACCTTCATGTTTGTGCTTATCGGTTTTTTGCTGGGACGGGCCATGATCTTGAATGAGTTGTTTCCGTTCGCCGCCGCGTTTTTTGCGGTCGTCTATTTTACGCGCCGCGAGCTGGCAACCTGGGTAGGGACGGCGCTGCTGGCCGGAAGCTTGTTCGCGCCGGAGCAGATCTCGCTCATGATGGGCATGCAGCTGCTGCTTATCGTACTGATGCACCGCGGCTTGAAAGCGTATGAACGGACCGATATGAACATGGCGCCGATCATCGTGTTCGCCGCTACGCTGCTCGTCAAGCTGTTCGTGACCTTTATGTCGACGGCCCTGACCTGGTACGCCCTCGTGATGGATATGACGGATGCTGTGCTCGGTCTCGTCCTGACCCTCGTGTTTATACAAGCATTGCCCGTTCTGACGATGAGTAAACGCAATTATACGCTGCGGGTGGAGGAAATGATCTGCCTGATGATTCTTCTGGCCTCCATTATGACCGGCGCTGTCGGCTGGACCGTCGAGTCGCTGCAGCTCGATCATATTATTTCTCGCTATTTCGTGCTGCTGTTCGCCCTGGTCGGCGGAGCACCGCTTGGCGCCTCGGTCGGCGTCGTGCTCGGCTTGATACTCGGCTTGGCCGAGCCGAATTCGCTGACGCAGATGAGCGTGCTGGCGTTTGCCGGCTTGCTGGCCGGTCTGCTGAAGGACGGCAAGCGCTGGGCGGTTGCCTTCGGCATGCTGCTCGGGACGGCGATTCTATCCGTCTATCTCGGGCCTCCTTCGGAGGTGATGGCTTCGACCTGGGAGACGATTGCCGCGGCAGCGCTATTCTTGCTCACTCCTAAATCGATATGCGCCACCTTGGCCAAATATGTGCCGGGAACGAACGAGCATACGAAATCGCAGCATGAATATGCGAAGCGGATGCGCGACATGACGGCGGAACGGGTTACCCAGTTCTCGGAGGTGTTCCGGCAGCTGTCGAGCAGCTTCAAGCAGACTGCCCAGACGGGCGAGCCTCCGACGGTGGGAGAGGAGCGCAATCGGATGATCGAATCCGTGACGGCCGCTACCTGTCTCGGCTGCCCGCGGCAGCAGGCCTGCTGGAACCATAAGTCGCTCCAGACGATGACGATGATGAATCAGATGATGAGCAAGGTCGAACAGGATACCGAGATCGTCTCCTACAAGGAGAAGCAGCTGCCTCAGACGTGGAGGAGCCACTGCATGAAGGCGCCGAAGGTGCTCGCTCTGATGAGGGAGCATATGATCCGGCGGGCGCTGGACGAGCATTGGCAGAAGCAGATTTTGGACAGCCGCCACTTCGTTGCCGATCAACTGGCCGGCGTGTCGCAGGTGATGGATGATCTGGCCCGGGAGATTCGGCGCGAAGGACGGGAGCTGTTCATGCAGGAGGAGCAGATTCGGCAGGCGATGGAGGATCTCGGGCTGTCCGTGCACCGCGTTGATATTTTATCGCTCGATGCGGGACGGATCGAGATCGAGATGATTCATTCCTTCACCGACGGCTATGACGAATGCCGCAAGCTCATTGCGCCGCTGCTGTCGGATATATTGGGCGAGCATATCGCCGTCAGAGAGGAGAGGTTAACCGGAACCGAAGGGCATGGCATGGTCACCTTCGTCTCGGCGAAGGCATTCGAGGTGGAGACCGGCATGGCCGGGGCTGCCAAAGGAGGGGATATGCTGTCGGGAGACAGCTTCAGCACGCTGGAGCTCGGCAGCGGGAAGTATGCGGTCGCCTTGAGCGACGGGATGGGCAATGGCGAGCGGGCCCGCATGGAGAGCAGCACCGCGTTGAAGCTGCTGTCCCAGTTCCTGCAATCGGGTATTGACGAGAAGCTGGCGATCCAATCCGTCAATTCGGTGCTGACGCTGCGGTCGCCGGACGAGATCTACGCGACGGTCGATATGGCGATCATTGATCTGTATTCCGCGAAGACGACGTTCATGAAGAGCGGCTCCACGCCCAGCTTCATCAAGAGCGGGAAGGACGTCCGCTTAGTATCGGGCAGCAACTTGCCGATAGGTATTATACAGGATATTGATTTCGAGCTGATTGATTCGGCTTTGCAGCCGGGAGATATCTTGATTATGATGACGGACGGCATCTTCGATGCTCCCGGGCCGGCAGTCAATAAGGAGATGTGGATGAAGCGGCTCATCAGCGAGCTGGAGACCGACGATCCGCAGGAGATTGCCGATCTTCTCCTGGAGACCGTCATCCGTCATGCCAGCGGTCATATCGATGACGACATGACCGTCGTCGTGACGCGCGTTGCCCGCCATCAGCCGCAATGGGCCACGCTGCACTGGAATGGGCATGACCGTATGGAGCGGCCGCTGACGGTCAGCTAATCTCTCGGCCGCGGCTTCCTGACTTGCCGCCCCCGTATGGCCAGCGGGGTGTAAACTCTCTTTTCCTTGGAAATACTAGGAGAGGTAGTTCAAAAATTCCGCTTCGCTTCGAGTTCTTGCAATCTTCTCGGTGCTGAAAACCGGTCTTTTTGAACTCGCACTCGTACTAGATTCGGTGAAGAGAGGATGTGCGGAAATCAAGATGAAGCAAATTCTATTGATAACCGACGGCTGCTCCAATGTTGGCGTTCAGCCTGCCATTGCTGCTGCAGAAGCGCTGGAGCGGGGCATCTCGGTTAACGTTGTCGGCATTGTGGATTACGGAACGATAGGTGAGCTTGGAGCGCGGGAGATTGACGAGATTGCCCGTGCCGGAGGAGGGATAAGCCGCATCGTCCAGTCGCACCAGCTGTCGCAGACGGTGCAGATGATGACGCGCAAGACCGTTGTGCAGACGATTCATCAGGCAGTGAACAAGGAGCTGCGTCAAATTTTCGGAGCCGAGCAGAACGTCGAATTCGAGACCCTTCCGCCGGAGCAGCGTTCGGAAGTGGTACGCGTCATGGACGAACTGAGCGAGAACTCGCCGCTGCGCGTCGCCCTGCTCATCGATGCGAGCGCGAGCATGAAGCCGAAGCTCCCGGCAGTAGAGGAGGCGATACGGGATCTGATGCTGAGCCTGCAGGCCAGAGCGGGCAAAAGCGAGTTGAGCGTGTTCCATTTCCCGGGACCTTACGGCGGAGAAGAAGCCGTGATGGATATGGAGTGGACCGACGATATCAGCCGCGCGAAGCGCTTGTTCCAGCGGTTGAACATGCGGGGAACGACACCGACGGGACCTGCCCTCTTGAAAGTGATCGACTATTATCAATATGATGGAGGCAAGGCGAATCAGGAACGCGACCTGACGTCGTACGCCTCAGATGGAACAGGAACGGATGGGATGTGGAGTGACTACATCGTGTAACATGGAGAACGAGCAACATCATGCGCAGGCAGCGGCGCTTCGTGTCGAAGCGGGAACCGTGCTGCAGGGAGTGTGGAACGGACGTGTCTACCGAATTGAGCGACGGCTTGGCCGCGGGGCCAACGGAGTCGTGTATTTGGTGACTCATCTGCCGCCTGCAGCGCAGCCGCGCGGAGGACGGACCGCTGCCTATGCGCTTAAGATGGGGATGAATTCGGTCGATCTCCAGTCCGAGATTAACGCGCTGCGGGCATGGGAGAAGGGACGCCAGGCGGAGGCGGGGCGCACGGGCCATGCACGGCCATTTCTCGTCGATAACGATGATTGCGATCTGCACGGCAAGCGCATCCCGTTCTATGTGATGAGATATGTGCCGGGGGTGAGTCTGCGCAAGTTCATTTATAAGCATGGGCCGGAATGGTATGGCGTCGTCGGAGGGCGCTTGCTGGAGAAGCTCAGGCAACTGCACCGGCAGGGGCTTGTCTTCGGCGATCTGAAGGCGGAGAACGTGCTGGTGAATGATAAGGGAGAGGTTGAGTTGATCGATTACGGCGGACTGACCTCTACGGGGAAAAGCGTAAAGCAATTCACGGAATTGTATGACCGGGGGTATTGGCACGCCGGATCGCGCACGGCCGACTTCGGGTATGATCTGTTCTCCTTCGCGGTCATGACGATTCAGATGATGGCCGAGCGGGAGCTTCGGGAACGGATCAAGACAACGCTCCCGCAGACGCGCGACATCAAGGATCTAATCGACATCGCCCGGAACCATCCCCGGGTGCAGCCGTATGAGCCATGGCTGGCGCCGGCCTTGCGCGGGGAATTCGCCTCCCCGGAGGAGGCATGCCGTCTGTGGCATGAACGGACCCGGAAGCTGCATCGCTCCGGCAAACCGCTGAACCGCCCTACGCCGCTGTGGCTGAAGTGGTTTTTTGCCGTGTCTGTGCTGCTGTTGGCGGTGAGCATCGCTTATTGGGCATGGGGTTTCGATTAATGGGACATATTGTGTTATATTGAATTTATACATATTACTTACGTTGATCACGCAGGTCTCCTTCATACATAAGGAATCAGAGCCCCGGACACGGCATGTTCGGGGAAGAGGAGTCTGCGGCACAGGACATAATGGAAGGAATCGGGGATGGACATGACGGCACCGGGCAGGCATGCGGACAATGACAGCGAATATGCGTGGCGGCAATGGACGGAGAAGCTGCGGGACACCGTAGAGCGGCACCGGCTGTGGAACGATGGCGACCGCATCGTGATCGCGGTCTCGGGCGGACCAGACTCCATGCTGCTGCTGCATGCCATCGCTGCCCTGACCGGACATCGTCCGGGAAGCGGACAGATCATCATCGCCCATGTGCACCATGGCTTCCGCCCGCAGGAGTCGGACGAAGAAGCGCGGTTCGTCGAGCGGGAAGCGGAGCGGCTCGGGATAAGAGTGGCGATGAAGCGTGTGGACGCTCCGGGCTGGGCGGCGGAGCATAAGATGAATGCGCAAGCGGCTGCGAGGCAGCTCCGCTATGACTTCCTGAAGGAAGTCGCCGCTCGCGAGCAGGCGCCGATCATCGCATTGGCGCATCATGCCGATGATCAGGCAGAGACGGTGCTGATGCGGCTGCTGCGCGGAACCGGCAGCACGGGGCTGTCGGGGATGGCCTGGAAGCGGGAGGCGGACGGCTTCTCCTTCGTCCGGCCGCTGCTGGGCGTCCGCAAGGCGGAATTGCTGGAGTGGTGCCGCCTGCGCGGTATCGCCTACGTCACGGACAGCAGCAATGCCAAGACGGATTACTTGCGCAATCGGGTCCGGCTGGACGTTATGCCGCAGTTGGAGCAGGAGAACCCGGGCCTGGTCGCTTCCCTGTGCCGCACGGCCGATGTGCTGCGGGAAGAGAATGATTGGATAGAGGAGCAGGCGCGGCAGTTGTTTCAATGCGTGGTGAAGACGGTAAAGGATGGAGAAGACGTTCCCATGGAATCATCGCCGCCGGACGGCGTCGTTCTTGATCGAAGGGCGCTTCTTCAAGCACATGTCGCTTTACAACGCAGGTTGATTAAACTAATATTAAACTATCTCACGCGGGAAGCGGAACAAGCTGATTTCGACACGGTTGAGGCGCTGCGGAATGCGGCGATCCGGGAACAGCCATCCACGTGGAAGACGGATGCGGTCCCCGGAGTCGAGTTCCGGAGAGAATACGACCGCTTGCTATGGCTGCGCCAACCCATCGGTCAGGCGAAGAACGGGCCGGATATGCTGGATCTGACGATAGATCGTACATATGAATCGGGCTGTCTCCCGATACCGTCGAATGGCAGTACGCTGCATTGGGTTATCGAGTGTGATAGCGGCTCTTCCATCACGCAGGAAGCGGCGCATCAAGCCGCATCCGGAAGAAGGCGGGTCCCCTCGGGACAGGCGGAGGCGCTGTTCGATGCAGAGCAATTGTGTTGGCCGCTGCGTGTCCGATACCGCCGCGACGGCGATCGAATGCGCATTTTAGGGTTAAATGGCAGCAAAAAGGTGCAAGATATGTTCGTCGACGCCAAAATCGCGCCCTCGCTTCGCGGTACCGTCCCCATCGTGGCGGATGCCAACGGGCAGATCTTGTGGGTGCCGGGCGTGCGGCGTTCGGATGCCGCTCTGGTCGGGCCCTCTACAGACCGTGTCCTGCGGCTGGAGCTGGAAGGCGGTGCGCATATTCCGGCGCAGCAGCAGCGATCATGCTCCACCCAACCTAACCGCATGATGTAATCACGTTCATGTTAAGTTTTAAGTATTCACTCTAGGAGGGGCCCATCATTGTATAACGACATTGAAAAGGTAATTATCAGCGAGGAGCAAATTCAGGCGAAAGTCCAGGAGCTGGGTGCTCAGATCAGCCGCGAGTATGAAGGGAAATGCCCGCTGGTCATCTGTGTCCTGAAAGGCGCATTCGTCTTCATGGCGGATCTGGTCAAGCGAATTACCGTACCGTTGGAATTGGACTTTATGGCGGTATCCAGCTATGGAGCTTCCACGAAGTCTTCCGGTGTCGTCCGGATTATCAAAGATTTGGATGTATCCGTGGAAGGCCGGGATGTGCTCATTGTTGAAGATATTATAGATACCGGCTTGACGCTCAGCTACTTGATTGAAGTGCTTCAAGGCCGCAAGGCGAATTCCATTCGCCTCGTGACGCTGTTCGATAAGCCGGCGCGCCGCACCGTTAATCTGGAAGCGGACTACAAAGGATTCGTGCTTCCCGACGAATTCATCGTTGGCTATGGCTTGGATTATGCCGAACGTTACCGCAACCTTCCATATATAGGCGTGTTGAAGCCGAACATCTACTCGAATGAAGCCAAGTAAGATACACGCCTTACACGCTTGCTGGTCAAGTTGTGATGGCATTACGTGCTATGATACAATAATTTCGTGTCCTTGAGAGGAGGTTGGGGATGAATCGGTTCATCAAGAATTCTGGTTTTTATCTGATTCTTTTTTTGGTCGTGGTGGGATTTGTCCAGTTCATCGGCAGCGGCAATGAAGCCACGGACACACCGAGTTATGACCAGTTCCGCAAAGAGCTTTCGGCTAACAATATAGAAGAAATGACGGTTCAATATGAAGGTCGGGCTTATTTGGTCATCGGGAAATATCATAAGATTCCAGAAGGGGCGAAATCCCAGCAGTTCGTAACGTATATTCCGGATAGCAATCCGGCCGTCGAAGAGTTAATGAACGCAGGGGATAATCAGCAATCACTTAAGATTATTTGGAAAAAGATGGAGGAACAAAGCCTCTGGCTAACGTTTCTGACGTCGATTATTCCATTTATCATCATGTTCATCCTGTTCTTCTTCTTCTTTAATCAAGCGCAGGGCGGCGGCGGCAAGGTAATGAACTTCGGCAAGAGCCGCGCACGCTTGTATAATGAAGAGAAGAAGCGCGTTACCTTTGAAGACGTCGCGGGTGCGGATGAAGAGAAGCAAGAGCTGGTGGAGGTTGTCGAGTTCCTGAAGGATCCGCGCAAGTTCGCAGCCCTTGGCGCGCGCATTCCGAAGGGCGTGCTGCTGAACGGCCCTCCGGGTACCGGTAAGACGTTGCTGGCCCGTGCCGTTGCAGGGGAAGCTGGCGTTCCGTTCTTCAGCATCTCCGGTTCCGACTTCGTCGAAATGTTCGTCGGTGTCGGTGCATCGCGGGTCCGTGACCTGTTCGAGAATGCAAAGAAGAATGCGCCATGTATCATTTTCATTGACGAGATCGATGCTGTCGGCCGTCAACGGGGCGCCGGTCTGGGCGGCGGCCATGACGAACGGGAGCAGACGCTCAACCAGTTGCTGGTCGAGATGGATGGCTTCGGTGCTAACGAAGGCATCATCATTATCGCTGCGACGAACCGTCCGGATATTCTGGACCCGGCATTGCTCCGTCCTGGACGCTTTGACCGTCAGATTACGGTCGATCGCCCGGATGTGAAGGGCCGCGAGGCGGTGCTGAAGGTGCACGCCCGCAATAAGCCGTTGAACAAGAACGTTAACCTCGATACAATCGCCAAGCGGACGACCGGCTTCACGGGCGCCGACTTGGAGAACTTGCTGAATGAAGCGGCGCTGCTCGCAGCCCGCAAAAACCATAAAGACATTACGATGACGGACGTTGACGAGGCGATTGACCGCGTCATCGTCGGAACGGAGAAGCGCAGCCGCATGATCAGCGATCGCGAGAAACGGATTGTTGCTTTCCATGAAGCCGGGCATACGATTATCGGCTACTTCCTGGAGCATGCGGATATGGTCCACAAGGTGACCATCATTCCGCGCGGCCGTGCCGGCGGTTATGTCATCATGCTGCCGAAGGAAGACCGCATGCTGGTGACGAAGCAGGAATTGCTGGACAAAGTCACGGGATTGCTCGGGGGCCGTGTCGCCGAAGAACTGTTCATCGGCGAGATTGGCACCGGCGCATACAGCGACTTCCAGCAGGCGACCCGCATCGTGCGCAGTATGATTATGGAATACGGCATGAGCGAGAAGCTCGGACCGATGCAGTTCGGCAATCGTCAAGGAGAAGTGTTCCTGGGCCGCGACCTCGGTCACGAACAGAACTACTCCGATGCCATTGCCTACGAGATCGACCAAGAGATGCAGCGCATCATGAATGAATGCTATGAGCGCGCGAAGAAGCTCTTGACCGAGCGGTCCCGCGAAGTAAGCTTGATCGCGAATACGCTTCTCGAGGTCGAGACCTTGGAACTCGAGCAGATCAAGCAGCTTATCGAGGAAGGCAAGCTGAGCGAAAGAACACCTGCATCCCCGGATGAGCCTGAAGCGGGCACGCCGGTTATCGAGACGACGGGCGATGTGAAGGTGAATCTGGTAGGCAAGCCGGAGAAGCTTGGGCCGACCCAATGGGATGGTTCTCCATCCGGCCCGCCGGAAGGGGATACTCCGAACGGCTCTTCGCCTGCTGACATTCGCGGTGACTCCACCGAGCAGCCGAAGGCGGAACCGACATCCGAGGAGCCGTCGGCGCCTGCGGAGAAAAATGAGTCGCCAAATGACAAGAAAGACGAACAATAACCGCAATTACTTGGGCCGCCCTCCGGGCGTTTGCAAGAGCGTACCTTCCGGTACGCTCTTTTTTACGGCGATTGGGCCCGAATTCCGAATTGACACAGCGGGTCGGGGTGTGTAAATTATAGGTTAACGACAAGGCCAAGGAGTGGATGGAGGGTGACATTGGAAGCACTGGCGTTGGCACGGAAGGAAGAGCAGAAGCAGGAGCTCCGTGAACGGCTGATGCAGTTGAAGAAAGAGCGTAACGCCATCATTTTAGCTCATTATTATCAGCGGGATGAGATTCAGGAAGTCGCCGATTTCAGGGGGGATTCCTTCTTGCTGGCGCAGAAGGCCGCGGAGACCGACGCAGAAGTTATCGTTTTTTGCGGTGTCCACTTCATGGGGGAGAGCGCCAAAATCTTGGCTCCGAACAAAACGGTCATCATCCCCGATGAGCGGGCAGGCTGCCCGATGGCCGACATGGTCAATGTCGACGGGCTACGGAGGCTGAAGGCGGAGCATCCGAATGCCAAAGTCGTTACCTATATCAATTCCTCTGCGGAGATTAAGGCAGAGACCGATATTTGCTGCACTTCCTCCAATGCGGTGAAGGTCATCGCTTCGCTGGATGCGGAAGAGATCATCTGGGTTCCCGACAAGAACCTGGGCCATTATGTAGAGCAGCAGACCGGTCGACCTTTAATTAAATGGGAAGGCTACTGCAATACGCATGATATGCTCACGGTGAAGGATGTTATGGAGATGAAGGCGAAGTATCCGGGCGCGCCGTTCGTCGTGCATCCGGAATGCCGCCCGGAAGTCGTGGCCATGGGCGATTTCGTAGGCAGCACGACTGCCATTATCGATTATTGCAAACGGTCGGATGCGACCGATATTATTGTAGGGACAGAGGACGGCACCGGGTATCAGCTGCGGAACGACAGCCCGGAGAAGCGATTCCACTTCGCCACGAAGTATCTCGTCTGTCCGAACATGAAGGTAAATAATCTCAAAAAACTCGTGAAATGCCTCGAAACGATGCAGCCGCAGATTTATGTGCCGCCGCAGGTTGCCGAGAAAGCACGGTTATCTTTGGAGCGCATGTTACAAGTCAAGTAGAGTAGCATGCGCTACTCTTCTGTTCAAATAGAACAAAGCATAAGATTCCACATATGAGGTTGTGAACACAGTGGCGAATTGGATTCCCCGTTACTTGATAGATTTTGCACTCGAAGATCTGGAGCATGTTCAGACTGACGTCATTGTGATTGGCGCCGGTATTGCCGGCCTCTATACCGCTATCCAGGCAAGCCGGGAGCAGCGGGTGCTGATGATAACGAAGAAGTCGCTGTTCGACAGCAATACGCGCTATGCGCAGGGCGGGATTGCGGCCGTGTTCGCGGACGATGATTCCCCGGCCTACCATCGCCAGGATACATTGATTGCCGGGGCTGGCCTGTGCGTCCCGGAGGCGGTCGATGTGCTTGTCCACGAAGGTCCGGCCGGCGTCCAGGAGTTGATGCGGATGGGGGCATCCTTCGATGAAGAGAACGGCGCCATTGCCTTGACACGGGAAGGGGCGCACAGCCATCGCCGCATTCTGCATGCGAACGGCGATGCCACCGGCTATGAGATTGTGCGCGCCTTGGCGGATCGTGTCCAGCAGCTGGAGCAGGTCACGATCTGGGACGATCATTTCGTTATCGATCTCGTTACCGATGACGGCGAATGCTGCGGCGCGATTGTCCAGCGGGCGGATGGCAAGCGCGTCTTCGTCAGCGGCAAGGCTACGGTCATCTGCTCCGGCGGAACCGGGCAGCTGTACCGCTATACGACGAACCCGGAGGTCGCCACGGGCGACGGCATCGCTATGGCGTATCGCGCGGGGGCTTATATTCAGGATATGGAGTTCATTCAATTCCATCCGACCGTGCTCAGCTACCCGGGGGCGCCGCGCTTCCTCATCTCGGAGGCGGTGCGGGGAGAAGGGGCCTGCCTGCGCAATATCCGGGGAGAGCGCTTCATGGAGAAATATCATCCCCAACTGGAGCTTGCTCCCCGCGACGTGGTAGCCCGGGCGATCCTCAGCGAGATGGAAGCGACCAAGTCAACCTTCGTCTACCTGGATATTACGCATGAGACGGAGGCCATGGTTAAGCATCGCTTCCCGACGATATACGACACCTGCTTGCAATACGGTCTTGATCTGACCAGCGACTGGATCCCGGTGTCGCCGGCTGCTCATTACATGATGGGCGGGATCAAGACGGATTTGTGGGGAGAGACCAATATCCGCCGTCTGTTCGCCTGCGGCGAAGTGTCTTCGACCGGCGTGCACGGCGCGAATCGTCTGGCCAGCAACTCATTATCGGAAGCGATCGTGTACGGCAAGCGGATCGTGGATCGGATTGCGGGACTTGAACCGCGGGCGGAGGCTTGTCCGCATGCCGCGTATCAGCGCGAACATCATGAGCCATGCATCCAGCCGATGGTGGAGCGCCGGCTGAAGCTGCAGAAGGTGATGGTCCGTTATGTCGGGCTGCGCCGCCATGCGGACGGCCTGATGAAGGGCTTAGGCGAGTTGAAGCGCCAGGCGGCCGTATTCGATATGCGGCTGTCGAAGCGGGAGGAGTATGAATTCGCCAATATGCTGGTCTGCGCCATGCTGGTCGCCGAGTCCGCCTTGTGGCGGGAAGAGAGCCGCGGCGCTCATGCACGGGAAGATTTCCCCGAGCGGGATGACGAGACATGGTGCAAGCATACCCTGCTGCATCGTGAATATGGAATTACGGAGGAGCGAGTGAGCATTGTGTAGCTTGGAACGATTGGCTCTGCGCCGACAGTTGGAAGCGTGGTTGCAAGAAGATATAGGAACGGGCGACGTCACGACAGCCTACACCATTCCGGCCGGACACCAGTCCCGCGGCATCATTCATGCGAAGGAAGACGGCATGATTGCAGGACTTCCGGTAGCCGAAGCTGTATTCGAGATTGTGGATCCCTCGCTGCGGTTCACGGCTCAGGTCGAAGACGGAGCCGTTGTTGCCCGCGGCACCGTCCTGGCGGAAGTGGAAGGCAGCACGCACAGTATTTTGTGCGGGGAACGGCTCGCCTTGAACCTGCTGCAGCGCCTGTCCGGGATTGCGACGAAGACGAACAAGTTCGTTCAAGCCATTGAGGGACTGAATACGAAGCTGGTCGATACCCGCAAGACGACCCCGGGCCACCGCGCACTGGAAAAATATGCGGTTCGTGTCGGCGGGGGGAGCAATCACCGCTTCGGCCTGTATGATGCCGTCATGATCAAGGACAACCACATCAAGGGCGCCGGCGGGATCGAGGCGGCGGTAAGCCGGGCACGCGCCAACATTCCGTATACGATGAACATTGAGGTCGAAGCCGAATCGATCGAGCAAGTGAAGGAAGCGCTGCAGGCGGGGGCGGACATTATTATGCTGGACAATATGGATACGGCACGGATGCGCGAGGCGGTCGGCCTCATCCGGGAAGCCGCACCGCATATCCTCATCGAAGCGTCGGGAGGCGTCACTCTGGATACGATTCGGGACAAGGCGCTGACTGGCGTCGACGTCGTGTCTGTCGGTGCGTTGACCTACTCCTTTCACGCCCTGGACATCAGCCTCGACTTGAATGAAAAGAAAGAAGGTTAGGCCGTGATACTCGTTATCGATATAGGGAACACCAACATTGTCCTGGGTGTGTACGAGGGAGACAAGCTGCTTCATAACTGGCGCTTGTCGACGAGCCGGCAGTCGACGACAGATGAATATGGCGTCATGATATATAATCTGTTCACGATGACCAAGCTATCGGTTAAGGATATCGAAGGCGTCATTCTTTCTTCCGTCGTCCCGCCGATTATGCATACGATGGAGATGCTGTGCAAGAAATATTTGAACAAGGCGCCGCTCATTGTGGGACCCGGCGTCAAGACCGGACTCAATATTCGCATCGAGAACCCGCGCGAGGTGGGGGCGGACCGGATCGTGAATGCGGTGGCGGCGATCGAGTTGTATGGCGGGCTGAAGCCGCTTGTCGTCGTTGACTTCGGGACGGCGACGACATTTGATGTCATCGACGTTAAGGGCAACTATATTGGAGGCGCGATCGTGCCGGGCATCGGCATATCTACCGAAGCGCTGTATCAGCGGGCGGCGAAGCTGCCGCGGATTGAATTGACGAAGCCTAAGTCGGTGATTGGGCGCAATACGGTTCACTCCATGCAGGCCGGCATTATTTTCGGCTACGCCGGTCAGGTGGACGGCATCGTGGACCGTATAACCAACGAGGTTGGAGCCGAACCTACCGTTATCGCCACCGGCGGCATGGCGGAGCTCATTGCGAGCGAATCGCGGACGATTGATACGACGAACCCGTTATTGACGCTGGAAGGCTTGCGCCTTATTTATAATCGGAACAAATTGTAACCCTTTGACGGTCTATCCCGTCGTAGAATAAGAACAGTACAGGAGGCTCCCATGAACGATATGTTAGGACAGCAACCCGAAGAGAGGGAGAATATGCAGGACATGCTGATTCGCGGCACCGGATTGGGCGGCAAGGTCCGCATCTTTGCGGTACGCACGACCGGGCTGGTCAATGAATTGCAGCGGCGCCACGGCACCTACCCGACGGCGACGGCTGCGCTCGGACGCACGGTTACCGCTGCCGCCATGATGGGCGCCATGCTCAAAGGCGATGAGAAATTGACCGTTCAGGTCAAGGGCGACGGACCTATCGGGCAGATTGTCGCCGATGCGAACGCTCACGGTGAGGTGCGCGGCTATGTTACGCATCCGCAGGTGCATCTGGCCAGCAATGCTCAAGGCAAGCTGGATGTGGCAGGCGCGGTCGGACGCAGCGGCTTCATCCATGTCATCAAGGATCTTGGCCTGAAGGAGCCGTATCGCGGCAGCTCCCCGATCATCTCGGGAGAATTGGCCGAGGACTTCACGTATTACTTCGCCACCTCCGAGCAGACCCCGTCTGCCGTAGGCCTCGGGGTCCTGGTGGACGTCGATAATTCCGTCCTGCATGCGGGAGGCTTCATTGTACAATTGCTGCCTGGACTGACCGATGAACAGATCAATCAGATCGAGCATTCGCTCAGCGTGCTCCCTCCCGTTACCGCCCTGCTGGATCAAGGCATGGAATTGGATGAACTGGTGACTTGGATTATCAGTGACGCTAACGTTATGGAACGGATGCCGATCCGCTTCCAATGCCAATGCTCCCGGGAACGGGTGGAGCGGACATTGATTAGTGTAGGCAAGGGCGAATTGACGGCGATGATTGAAGAGGATGGCCAGGCGGAGGTCGTCTGTCATTTTTGCAACGAGAAGTATTCATTTGGAAGAGAAGAACTGGAACAACTGCGTGATCAGGCGCAGCAAGCCTAGCCGGACAAGTCGCAATGGATGAGCACGGGCCGGAGGCGAGCCCCGCGTCGAACGATGGGACCCGGATCGTGGTTCCGCATCCGAATCGGTCGATAGGGCGGGCGAGCCAGAGGTAGGAACGGCTAACACGGAAATAAACGGGATAAGGGAAGCAAGCGATATGACGAAAGAAGTCAAAAGCTTATGGGGCTGCATCCTCATTCTTTGCGTCTGCATCTTGGTGCTCGCCGGCATGCTCATCTTCAAGCATGATCGCCCTTCCGCGGGGCCGGATGCGAATGCTTCCCCTGATTCCTCAACGGTTGTGGCAACCGTCGGCGGGGAGAAGGTAACGCGCAAGGAATGGCAAGAGGAATTGGAGCGGCAGTATGGCGCGCAGGTAATGGAACAGATGTTGACGGCCAGGGCAGCAGCGAAGGAAGCGGAAGCGTTAGGGATTACAGTAAGCCAAAAAGAAGTGGAGCAAGAGATTGCGCGGCAAATGCGAGGGTATGAGAGCGCAGAAGCTTATTTTCAGGCAATGACGGACCAGTTGGGAATGAGTCCGGACCAGATTCGGCAGGACATCCATCACCGGCTGCTGCTGGAGAAAATCGCGACTCATAACGTGAATGTGTCGGAGGAAGAGCTTGACCAGTATTTGCAGGACCATCGGGATACTTACGAGTCTGTCGATGTGTATCAGCTCGCCCATATTGTCGTGCCGACCCGCGAGGAAGCGGAAGACGTGCTGGCGAAGCTGAAGGACGGAGAGACCTTCGCCTCCTTGGCAGGGAGATTGTCGGTGGATGAATTCTCCTCCTATCAGGAAGGTCGTCTCGGATGGATCGACGCGAACGATCCGTTCTTCTCCCGGGCGGAACTGGAAGCGGCGCGCGAGATGGAGATAGGCGACATCTCAGAGCCGATTGCAGTGAGCGACGGATTCGCCATTCTGACCGTAACCGGCAAGCGCGAAGCGCAGTCGGAGGGCGAAGCTGCGATCAAGGAGCAGGCCCGCCGGGATGTGGCGCTGTCCAAATCGCCCCCGCTGAGGGAGTGGGAAGAGGCGCTTCGCAAAAAGTATCATGCCGTCGTTCTCGCGGCAGCATCCGTGAACGGGTAAATAAAAGGGATAACCGCAAGAGCGAGTGGATTCGTCCGCCCTTGCGATTATCCCTTTTTGTCATGCAGAGCCATCGGGTGTTATCGCCTGGAGCAAGCTTCAATTTTTTGGCATAACCTTCGCGTGCTCTATTGACAACCTACAGCTGGATTGGTAAGATTGAATAAAACCTAGTGCTTTAGTCGGAAATTAGTGGATAATACGGATGTACACGGGCAACACCGAGATATTGAATAATGGCAGGAGGGCATCGTTATGGCAAGAATCGTCAATAATGTAACCGAATTGATTGGGGATACTCCACTAGTGCGTTTGAACCGCATCGTGCCGGAAGGCAGTGCCGAGATTTACGTCAAGCTCGAATATCAGAATCCGGGAGCCAGCGTGAAGGACCGGATCGCAATCAGCATGATCGAAGTGGCAGAACAGGAAGGCTTGCTGAAGCCTGGCGATACGATCGTCGAGCCAACGAGCGGTAACACCGGGATCGGCCTGGCTATGGTGGCGGCGGCCAAAGGTTACAAGGCGATTCTCGTTATGCCGGAGACGATGAGCATCGAACGGCGCAATCTGCTGCGCGCCTACGGCGCGGATCTTGTGCTCACCCCGGGCTCGGAAGGAATGAACGGGGCCGTGCGGAAGGCAGAGGAGCTTGTTCAGGAGAATCCTTCTTACTTCATGCCGCAGCAGTTCAAGAATAAGGCGAACGTCAAGGTGCACCGCGAGACGACAGGTCCGGAGATTGTCGAAGCGATTCGTTCGCTGGACGGCCGGCTGGATGCGTTCGTGGCCGGAATCGGCACCGGCGGAACGATCTCGGGAACCGGCGAAGTGCTGAAGGAGAATTTCCCGGATATCCGGGTGGTCGCGGTCGAACCGTCCGCTTCTCCGCTGCTGTCGGGTGGCAAGCCGGGACCGCATAAGATTCAAGGCATCGGGGCGAACTTCATTCCGGACATTCTGAATCGCAATGTCTACGATCAGATCATTGCGGTGGATAATGAAGACGCGTTCGAGGTGGCCCGCCAGGTCGCGAAGTTGGAAGGCATTCTGTGCGGCATCTCATCGGGAGCGGCCATTCATGCAGCACTGCAGGTCGCCCGCGAGCTGGGCGAAGGGAAGCGCGTCATTGCCGTCGTTCCAAGCAATGGCGAGCGCTACTTGAGCACGCCGCTATTCAACTTCGAGAATTAATAGATTTCCATGTATTGCATACCCCCTCCCATCAGGAGCACGCGGCAAGCCATTGCCCTGCGCGCTTTCTGGTGGCGAGGGGGTTTTTGGATATGTAAGGGAGCCTTTTCTTCCCGAGGCTCTTTGTTTATACTTACGGTAACGATTCCGGTGATTCATGTCACAGATAACAGATATGAGATCAGCGGTAAGGCGAGGTGGAGAAGTGGAGCAGATGTCCCTGCGTGAAGCAGCGATCATTACAGCCGGCCATTGGAGCCGGTGGGTAGAGGAAGGGTACACCGTGCTTCCTTATATAGCGGAATATGAATGGGGGCATGAGGCCTTGGCTTCATGGCTTCCGGTATGGGAGGACGCAGGCAGCCATGCGGCCGTGCTCGAGAGCGGCAAGGACGGCCGGTACACGTTTGTGGCCTGCCGGCCCGTGTCCGTCATTACCGGCAAGGAGCGGGAGGCGTTCATTCAGGAAGGGGATAACCCGGCCCGCAGGGAGGAAGGGGAGCCGCTCCAGCTGTTGAAGCGGTGGATGTCCCCTTTCCGCGCGCCGAAGGTGGACGGGATGCCCAAGTTCGTCGGCGGCTGCATCGGGTATTTAAGCTATGACGTCGCCCGTTCCCTTGAACGGCTGCCCGAGTCGGCGGCAGATGATCTGGAGCTGCCGGACTACGTATTTGTGCAAATGGATGAGCTGTGGATTGTGGACAAGCAGGAGCGGCGGCTGTACTGCGCCGTCATGACGCGCTGGCCGGACAGGAACGCCGGACAGGAAGCGGTTGGCGCTGCCCTTGCCGTGAAGTATGAGGAAGCAGCCTTGCGGGCGCTGGCGATGAAGGCCCAGTGGGACGGATGGCAGGAACGAGCTTCCGCGAGCTTCAGCCCGGGCCAACAGGCAAGCTCCTTGTCCGTTCACGGTCATGATCTGCAGACGATGGATATTGAAGCGTTCGAAGGGGTCGCTTCGGCATTTCCGAAGGAGGAGTTCAAGGATGCGGTGCGCCGCATTCAGCACTATATCGGGCAAGGGGACGTGTTCCAGGTGAATTTGTCCATGCGCCAGTCCCGCCGCATGCGGGAGACGCCGGAACGGCTGTATGAATGGCTGCGCGCATTGAACCCGTCCCCGTACATGGGATTGCTTCGGTTCCCCGAGTTCCAGCTTGTGTCTTGCTCCCCGGAGCTGCTCGTCCGGCTGGAGCAAGGGACCGTCAGCACGCGCCCGATAGCCGGGACGAGACGCCGCGGCCGTATGCCGGAGGAGGACGCGCGCATGGCGGAGGAGCTTCGGACCAACGAGAAGGAGCGGGCAGAGCATATTATGCTCGTCGATCTGGAGCGCAACGATCTTGGGCGCATCTCGGCCTATGGTTCGGTGCGGGTAGACGAGTTGATGGCCATCGAGACGTACTCTCATGTCATGCATCTCGTCTCGGAAGTGCGCGGGACGCTTGCTGAGGGCAAGGATGCCTTCGATGTCATCCGAGCGACATTCCCCGGCGGGACGATTACCGGCGCGCCGAAGGTGCGGACGATGGAAATTATCGAGGAGCTGGAACCGGTCCGCCGCGGGCCATATACCGGGTCTTTCGGCTGGATTGACTATAACGGCGATTTGGAATTAAATATTATTATTCGTACGCTGGTGACGAAAGACCAGATGGGCTATATTCAGGCGGGAGCCGGCATCGTGATCGATTCCGACCCGAAACGGGAATATGCCGAATGCCTGAACAAAGCCAAGGCATTATGGAAGGCAGTGCAGTTGAGCGAGAGCGTGCCGGCGGATGCTAATCCGCCGGGAGAGAATGAAGCAGAGGCAGACGAGGCGAGAGGAGCTGGTTCAGGATGATTCTGGTTATTGATAACTATGATTCGTTTACGTACAACTTGGTGCAATATTTGGGGGAGCTCGGCGAAGAGGTGCAGGTCTACCGCAATGACGAGATTGATATCGCGGGCATCGAACGGTTGCAGCCGGATCATCTGCTGCTGTCCCCGGGCCCATGCACGCCGAACGAAGCGGGCATCACGCTGCAGGTCATTGAGCATTTCGCGGGCATCATCCCGATTCTGGGCGTGTGTCTCGGCCATCAGGCAATCGGCCAAGCCTTCGGCGGGGAGGTTGTTCGTGCCGGACGGCTGATGCACGGCAAGACGTCCCCGATTCTTCATCAAGGCGAATCGATCTTCGCCGGCTTGCCGAATCCGTTCACGGCGACCCGGTATCATTCGCTTATCGTCGATCGGGCGAGTCTGCCGGCTTGCCTGGCGATTACGGCGGAGACGGCCGAAGGGGAAATTATGGGGCTGCAGCATAAGGAACATCCGATTGTTGGCGTCCAATTCCATCCGGAATCGATTATTTCCGAGCATGGCCACCAGATGCTGCGCAATTTCTTAAGCATGGCGGCGCCTGTGCGATGACAGGCATCATCGGTTGGAATGGAGAGCTGGTGCCGAGTCATGAAGCCGCGGTTTCCGTGATGGACCACGGGTTTCTGTACGGCATGAGCCTGTTCGAGACGATGCGCACGTATGGCGGCCGTCCCTTCCTGCTGGAACGGCATCTGGAGCGGCTGTCCGGCGCCTGCGAGGAGCTGGGAATCCGCTGGACGGCTGAAGCAGAGCAGGCGGAGGCTCATATCCGGGCCGTCATGGCCGCGAATCATCTGGAAGAGGCCTATGTCCGGTATACGGTCAGCGCCGGCGAGAACGGCTTCGGCTTGCCGGGCGGCGAGTACGCCAGCCCGGTGACGATTGTGCTGGTGAAGCCGCTGCCAGACGTCCCGGATGCGCTGTATGCGCACGGGAAGCCGCTGCAGCGGCTGCGGCTGGCGCGCAACCGGCCCGAAGGGGACAGGCGCTTCAAGTCGGGGCATTACATGAATAATATTCTCGCCAAGCGCGAGCTGGGCGGCTATGAGTCGGCGCCTCTCGGGGCGGAAGGATTAATGCTGACAGCGGAAGGATGGCTGGCGGAGGGCATCGTCAGCAATCTGTTCTTCCTCACGGGCCGCCGGCTCTGTACCCCGGAGCTTGCAACGGGCATTCTTCCCGGCATCACGCGGGGGGTGGTTCTGGAGCTGGCTGCGGCCTGCGGTCTTACGGCGGAGGAAGGGCTGTACCGCTGGGATGACTTGATGCAGGCAGACGAAATTTTCATTACGACCTCCGTGCAGGAACTCGTCCCGATTACTTCGCTGTGGGATGAGACAGGGCAGTCAGCCGAGGTAAGCGGGGGGCGAATTGGAGCCTCCACCCGTGCGCTGTTGAACGCTTATCGCTCCCTGACGGTGCGCAATGCTTGACAAGCTGCGAATGAAGGACGAGGCGTTGGCGGCCCATTATTCTCGTAACATAGTATACAAGAGCTTGTAACAGATCGGAGATGTTGAACATGCTGCAGCCGACATGGCGGCAACGAACCTATCGTTGGGCGAACGGTGCCTTGACTCTCGGTCAGCGCACCTTAATTATGGGCATATTGAATGTGACTCCGGATTCCTTCTCGGACGGCGGCCGGTATAACCGCGTGGACGCGGCTCTGCGTCACGCGGAGGAGATGCTGGAAGCGGGAGCCGACATTATCGATATCGGCGGGGAGTCGACCCGTCCGGGTCATCAGCCCGTAGGGCAGGAGGAAGAGCTGGAGCGGGTGCTGCCGGTCATCGAGGCGCTGCGTCGGGAGCTGCCGCAGGCGCCGATCTCGGTGGATACGTATAAAGCGGAGGTGGCGCGGCAAGCACTGGAGGCAGGCGCCCATATTATTAATGATATCTGGGGCTGCAAGAAGGAGCCGGAGATGGCGCATGTCGCCGCCCGCTATGGATGTCCTCTCATCTTGATGCATAACCGTCCGGAACGGCGGTATGACCGGTTCGTCGAAGAGGTGAAGGCCGACTTGCTCGCAAGCGTGGCGCTGGCCAAAGCGGCTGGAGTGAAGGACGAGCAGATCTGGCTCGACCCCGGCATCGGCTTCGCCAAGACCGGGGAGGACAATCTCGTCCTGATGAGCCATCTCGACGAGCTGTGCGCGTTAGGATATCCGGTATTGCTTGGCACATCCCGCAAGAAGTTCATCCGGGATACGCTGCAGCTGCCGGTCGACGATGTGGTGGAAGGAACGGCGGCGACGGTGGCGCTCGGCATTGCGCAGGGCTGCCAGATCGTGCGCGTGCATGATGTCGCCTCGATCGCGCGTACGGCGCGGATGTG
The DNA here is from genome assembly GCF_945605565.1 of Paenibacillus dendritiformis. NCBI lineage: Bacteria > Bacillati > Bacillota > Bacilli > Caryophanales > Paenibacillaceae > Paenibacillus > Paenibacillus dendritiformis. The sequence continues at coordinate 691,478 of NZ_OX216966.1, forward strand.
CGACGCGGTGCTGTACCGCTGACACCAGGCGGCAATTCAAGGGAAGGAAAGGAGCGGAAGCGATGAGAGTCGTGAAGCCGGATCGGATGCAGATCCATCGGATGGAGTTTTTCGGCAAGCATGGGGTGTTCGCGGAGGAGCGGGCACTGGGTCAGCGCTGGATCGTCGATCTCGATTTGCAGATCGATTTGCAGAAGGCGGGACAATCGGATAAGCTGGAGGACTCCATTAATTATGCCGAATTGTTCTATTCCGTCAAATCCATTGTAGAGGAGCAGTCGTATCAGCTCGTGGAGGCGTTGGCCGAGCGGATTGCCGAGACGCTGCTGGACGGGTATCCCGCCATTCAAGAGGCTCATGTGCGGGTAACGAAGCCGCACCCGCCGTTCGATATTCATTTCCAGGGCGTGACGATAGACATTACGCGGGCTCGGGAAGAGAGACGTCAAGCGGAGGCTGCCGATGAATGAGATGAAGCAGGAAGCGGTGGCCTATATTGCGCTTGGAGCCAATCTTGGCGACCGGGAGCGCTCTCTGCAGGAGGCGCTGGCGAAGCTGGACGCCCATCCCGGGATTCGGGTGGCCGCATGCTCGGACGTTTATGAGACGGAGCCGGTCGGGTACACGGATCAGCCTCAATTTTTGAATATGGCGGCCCAGGTGGCCAGTACGCTGGCGCCGCAGGACCTGCTGCGTGTCATGCTGGACATCGAGCTGGAGATGGGACGGGTTCGCGATGTTCGCTGGGGACCCCGCGTCATCGATCTGGACCTGTTATATATGGAAGGATTCGAGATGGATTCGCCGGAATTGACGCTGCCTCACCCGCGGATGGGAGAGCGGCTGTTCGTGCTCATTCCGCTGGCGGACATTGTGCCTTCGGATAATCGCCGGCTGCACGCATTCGTTCACCGCGCCCTGGGAACACTGGATGGGAAGGAAGATATTCGGAAGTGGACACGCTTCAGTTGGCCCGACGAATCCGCGCCTTCCGCAAATTAAGAGGCTTGACCCAGCAGCAGCTGGCTGACCGGCTGGAGATGTCGGTATCCGTGCTGGGCGAGATTGAGCGGGGACGGCGGAGACTGGATCAAGCTATGATGGGGCGCATTGCCGGGGAGCTCGGCGTAACGCAAGAGGAACTGGCATCTGATCCTTCTTTCCGGTAAAATGGTATCCTGGCATTGCCGAATATGACCCGGCTCACGCTGTGCAGACGGTGAATTCGATAGAACAACGAGAGAAAGGAGAGTGGTCGATGTGTTGAAAATCGCCAACATCGAAATGAAAAATCAAGTCGTGCTGGCGCCGATGGCCGGCGTCTGCAATCCGGCGTTCCGGCTGATCGCGAAGGAATTCGGCTGCGGCCTCGTCTGTGCGGAGATGGTCAGCGACAAAGCGCTCGTCCATGGCAATGAACGGACGAGAGAGATGCTGTATGTCGATGATCGGGAGAAGCCGCTCAGCCTGCAGATTTTCGGAGGAGACCGTCAGTCGTTGGTGGAAGCTGCCAAAATTGTCGATAAAGAGTCGAACGCGGATATTATCGACATCAATATGGGTTGTCCCGTACCGAAGGTGACGAAATGCGATGCGGGCGCGCGTTGGCTGCTCGATCCGAATAAGATTTACGAGATGGTGTCGGCTGTGGTCGATGCCGTGGATAAGCCGGTTACGGTCAAGATGCGCATCGGCTGGGACGATGAGCATATTTATGTGGTGGACAATGCGAAGGCGGTCGAACGCGCAGGCGGTCAGGCGGTCAGCGTGCATGGCCGCACGCGGGAGCAATTGTATACCGGCAAGGCGGATTGGAGCTACATTCGCCAAGTGAAGGAGGCAGTCTCGATTCCGGTCATCGGGAACGGTGATGTGGCGACGCCGGAAGATGCGCGGCGCATGCTTGATGAGACGGGATGCGACGGCGTCATGATCGGCCGTGGCGCCTTGGGCAATCCATGGATGCTGTACCGTACGGTCGAATATTTGACTCACGGCAAGCTGCTTCCTGATCCGGCGCCGGAGGAGAAGGTGCGCATTGCCATTGTCCATATGGACCGCCTGATTGCGTTGAAGGGCGAGAATGTGGCGGTCAGGGAAATGCGCAAGCATCTGGCCTGGTACTTGAAGGGGCTGCCGGGAGCGGCGCGCGTCAAGGACAAGGTGATGGAAGGGACGCGGCGCGACGAGATGGTGCAGTTGCTGGAGGATTATGTCGCCGGCCTTGAAGCGAAGGAAACGATGGTCAACTAGATGAAGCATGCAGCAGGGCGCGATGCCCTGCTGATTTTTGTCAATGCTGGAAGCGATGGAAAAGTCTTGATGCTGCTCTTTGCCGCCTGATTCAAGACAGGACCTGCATCAAAGCGTTTTCACGTCAGTGGGGCGTCTCATTGACTTTTACAAAATCATCCCATATAATTCAACAATAGAAAATTAGCTACGGGCTGATGCGTGCCCATGCATCTATTGGGAATCTGGAACAAGCCTGCGCAAGGGGGCATCATGTGGCCGTGGCGCCATATGATGAGATTAAGGCATTCGCATCGATAAGCTGCCGCTCACTGCGAGAGCGGCCGAAGCTCGCATGCGAAAATAATGATCATGACAGGAGAATCGGTAAGATGAGTGATAAAGAAGTCATTCTGACCCAGGAGGGTCTGAAGAAGCTCGAGGAAGAACTCGATAATCTCAAATCCGTCAAGCGCCGCGAGGTGGCGGAACGAATCAAGATAGCGATCGGCTACGGGGATATCAGCGAGAACTCCGAATATGAAGACGCGAAGAACGAACAGGCATTCATTGAGGGTCGTATCATTACATTGGAAAAAATGCTTCGTAATGCCCGCATCATCAACAACGACGAGATCGATACGGATATCGTGAGCATCGGCTCCACCGTCATCGTTCAGGATCTCGAGTTCGGGGATACGATGGAGTATACCATTGTCGGTACGGCGGAATCCGATCCATTGAAGAACCGGATTTCCAATGAGAGTCCGGTAGGCAAGGCGATTTTGGGCAAAGCCAAGGGCACTGTTGTTGATGTCAGCGTGCCTGCAGGCGTGATTCAATACAAAATCGTCGATATCAAGCTCTAAGCCGCGACCCTGGCGAGAGCGGTGAAGCCGGTTAGTCGGCAAGCATAGGGGTAGGTGGCCGGCAGCGGCTACGGGGACATAACGGATCAAAGCTTCCTTTAGGGAAGCTTTTTTCTCATCGTACGGCAGATGTTATGGCGAGCTTCTGGCTGTTGGCGGACGAGCTAAGCGGGCCGATGACAATCATTGACTATATCCCGGCGTCCCTGTCGTGTTATGATAACGGTATGGAATGATCCGCAATGGGCCGATGCCAACCGGACATGCGGAGCAATAGAAGGAGTGAAACGTATGACGGATGTCGTCAATCAAGAGACCGAATTAAGCGAATTGCTACAGATTCGCCGCAATAAGTTGGACGAGCTGCGGAAGCTCGGCATTGATCCGTTCGGTGCCAAATATAGCCGCACGCATACAGCCCAGGCTGTATTGGATAAATATAACGGCATGACGAAGGAAGAGCTGGAGACGGAAGGCGCTGTCGTCAGTCTGGCCGGACGCATTATGGCGAAGCGGGAGATGGGCAAGGCAAGCTTCGCCCACATTCAGGATCTGAGCGGCCGCCTGCAGATCTATGTCCGCCAGGATACGGTGCCAGCGGAGAAGTATGAGGCATTCACGATGCTGGACCTTGGCGATATTATCGGCGTGAGCGGCAAAGTGTTCAAGACGAAGACCGGCGAGCTGTCGGTGAAGGTAACGGATCTGGAGGTGCTGTCCAAGTCGCTCTATCCGCTGCCGGAGAAATATCACGGCTTGAAGGACGTGGAGCTGCGCTACCGTCAGCGCTATGTCGATCTCATCATGAATCCGGATGTGCAGCAGACCTTTATCGCGCGCTCCCGCATCATTCAATCGATGCGCCGCTATTTGGATTCGCTCGGTTACTTGGAAGTGGAGACGCCGACGCTGCATGCGATCGCGGGCGGTGCGGCGGCGCGGCCGTTCATCACGCATCATAACGCGCTCGATATGACTCTGTACATGCGGATTGCGATTGAGCTGCATTTGAAGCGTCTCATTGTCGGCGGCCTGGAAAAGGTCTATGAAATCGGACGCGTCTACCGCAATGAAGGGATTTCTACCCGCCATAATCCTGAATTTACGATGATCGAGCTGTACGAAGCGTATGCCGATTATGAAGATATCATGCGTCTGACGGAAAATATGATCGCGCATATCGCGCAAGAAGTGCTTGGTTCGATGAAGATCCGTTATCAGGGCCATGACATCGATCTGACTCCGCAATGGCGCCGCTTGTCGATGGTTGACGCGGTCAAGGAAGTAACCGGTGTTGACTTCTCGGTACAGATGACCGACGAAGAGGCGCATGCGCTGGCCAAGGAGCACAAAGTTCCGGTGGAGAATCACTTCACGTTTGGACATATTTTGAACGCCTTCTTCGAGCATTTCGTGGAAGAGACGTTGATCCAGCCGACCTTCATTACGGGGCACCCGGTGGAGATCTCGCCGCTGGCGAAGAAAAATGCGCAGGATCCGCGCTTCACGGATCGCTTCGAATTGTTCATCGTGGCCCGCGAGCATGCCAACGCGTTCACGGAGCTGAACGATCCGATCGACCAGCGCCAGCGCTTCGAGGCGCAGCTGGAAGAGCGCGAGCATGGCAACGACGAGGCGCATGAGATGGATGACGACTTCATCCGCGCCCTGGAATACGGCATGCCGCCGACAGGCGGACTGGGCATCGGGGTTGACCGCCTCGTTATGCTGCTGACCGATTCGCCTTCGATTCGCGATGTGCTGCTGTTCCCGCATATGCGCGACCGCAGCAATTCATAATAAAAGAACGGCCAAGGAGACCGGCTCTCGATAGGAGGGCCGGTCTTTGTGCTTCTAACAGCCGTTTCGTTTTCGACAAGAAATCACGAACGCAAATTGACATTTCCGAAACGGATTGCTATGTTTGTGGTATCGATAACACCTCAGAATATTTCTCACCGCATGACGAAGGTATTCCGGTTCATTCCTGGCGGTTCCTGGGAGCTTCCCCGGATGGGCCTACGAGGAGGAGTTGCATGACGGATGACGTGACGAAGGACGGATTGGATCGGTTGTGGTACCGGCAGCCTGCCGGACAGTGGGTGGAGGCGCTGCCGATAGGGAACGGGCGCCTGGGGGCTATGCAATTCGGCGGGGTGGATTCGGATCGCCTGCAGTTGAATGAAGATTCGGTCTGGTACGGCGGGCCGGCCGCTCGCGAGAACCCGGATGCTGCCGCTTACTTGCCCGTCATCCGGCAGTATCTGCTGGAGGGCAAGCCTGAAGAGGCGGAGCGGATCGCCAGTCTGGCGCTGGCTTCGGTGCCGAAGCATTTTGGTCCTTACCAGACGCTTGGGGAATTGAAGATGTTTTTCCATGGAGAAGAAGGAGAAGTGTCTGGCTACTCGCGGGAGCTATCCTTACCCGATGGACTGGCCCGGGTCGAATACACTCGGAACGGCATCGCCTATTCGCGGGAGCTGCTCAGCAGCGTTCCCGATCAAGTGATCGCGCTTCGGTTGACGGCCTCTGCTGCGAAGCGGTTATCTTTGTCCCTGTATTTGAACCGGCGCTCCTTCGAGGACGGGACGACGGTTATCGCATCGGACACGATCGCGATGCAGGGGCAATGCGGGGCTGGAGGGGTTCGTTACTGCGTTGCATTGAAAGCGCTTGCCGACAATGGTGAAGTGACTGCTATCGGCGATTGCCTATCTATAGACGCTGCCGACGCCGTGACCCTATACGTCGCAGCGGCGACCACTTTCCGCGAATCGAATCCGCTGCAGACTTGCCTGCGCCAGGTGGAAGCGGCCGCTGCGAAAGGCTACCAACAGGTCCGCTCGGATCATGTCCGGGACCACCGCGCTCTGTATGAGCGGGTCGCGCTTCGCCTCGGCGCCACTTCAGAGGATTCCCTGT
>NZ_OX216966.1:702500-792500 GCF_945605565.1 Paenibacillus dendritiformis
TGATGGATGCTCGTCCAAGCAGTGAGGCTGGTCAGTAGGCAAATCCGCTGACCGTAAGGCTGGGCTGTGACGGGGAGGGAAAATTACAGTACCGAAGGTCTTGATTTCATGCTGCCAAGAAAAGCCTCTAGCCAGGTAAAGGTGCCCGTACCGCAAACCGACACAGGTAGGCGAGAAGAGAATTCTAAGGCGCGCGGAAGAACTCTCGTTAAGGAACTCGGCAAAATGACCCCGTAACTTTGGGAGAAGGGGTGCCCCGGTAGGGTTTATAGCCCGAGGGGGCCGCAGTGAATAGGCCCGAGCGACTGTTTAGCAAAAACACAGGTCTGTGCGAAGCCGTAAGGCGAAGTATACGGGCTGACGCCTGCCCGGTGCTGGAAGGTTAAGGGGAGTGGTTAGCCGTAAGGCGAAGCTATGAACCGAAGCCCCAGTAAACGGCGGCCGTAACTATAACGGTCCTAAGGTAGCGAAATTCCTTGTCAGGTAAATTCTGACCCGCACGAATGGCGTAACGACTTGGGCGCTGTCTCAACGAGAGATCCGGTGAAATTTTAATACCTGTGAAGATGCAGGTTACCCGCGACAAGACGGAAAGACCCCATGGAGCTTTACTGCAGCTTGATATTGGACTTTGGTACGGTCTGTACAGGATAGGTGGGAGCCTGGGAAGCCGGAGCGCCAGCTTCGGTGGAGGCGCCGTTGGGATACCACCCTGATCGTATCGGAGTTCTAACCTGGGACCGTGGAACCGGTTCGGGGACAGTGTCAGGCGGGCAGTTTGACTGGGGCGGTCGCCTCCTAAAGAGTAACGGAGGCGCCCCAAGGTTCCCTCAGAATGGTTGGAAATCATTCGAAGAGTGCAAAGGCAGAAGGGAGCTTGACTGCGAGACCTACAAGTCGAGCAGGGACGAAAGTCGGGCTTAGTGATCCGGTGGTACCGCATGGAAGGGCCATCGCTCAACGGATAAAAGCTACCCTGGGGATAACAGGCTTATCTCCCCCAAGAGTCCACATCGACGGGGAGGTTTGGCACCTCGATGTCGGCTCATCGCATCCTGGGGCTGAAGTAGGTCCCAAGGGTTGGGCTGTTCGCCCATTAAAGCGGTACGCGAGCTGGGTTCAGAACGTCGTGAGACAGTTCGGTCCCTATCTGTCGCGGGCGTAGGAAATTTGAGAGGAGCTGTCCTTAGTACGAGAGGACCGGGATGGACGTACCGCTGGTGTACCAGTTGTCTCGCCAGAGGCATAGCTGGGTAGCCAAGTACGGAAGGGATAAGCGCTGAAAGCATCTAAGCGTGAAGCCCCCCTCAAGATGAGATTTCCCACATTGGTAAGACCCCTTGAAGACGACGAGGTAGATAGGTTGGAGGTGGAAGTGCAGCAATGCATGGAGCTGACCAATACTAATCGGTCGAGGGCTTATCCTAACGAAGATGATTTGATGATTTGCTTTCGCATTCAGTTTTTAAGGTACAATACCTTATCTGTTTGGTGGCGATAGCGGAGGGGTTCCACGCGTACCCATCCCGAACACGACCGTTAAGCCCTCCAGCGCCGATGGTACTTGGACCGCAGGGTCCTGGGAGAGTAGGACGCTGCCAAGCAGACAAAGACCACTGACTTCTGTCGGTGGTTTTTTTCTATATCTGCGAAGGAATACAGGGAATGCGGCGAACCGGACGGACGGCGAACCAGACTGACATGACATCGCATCCTGAGGCATCTTCGCACCCTGAGGGATCATCACATCCTGAGGGATCATCGCATCCTGAGGCGTTATCGTATCCTAGAGGTATCGTTGCATTCTGATGCGTCATTGGAGAGGCGTTATCTTTTCCTGGAGCATCATCAGAGAGCATCATCGCATTCTGGAGGCGTCATTGCCTCCTGGGGCTGCGCGTGTGGAGGGAATTGCTGCGTTTTTACAGGAATTTCAGCCCTAAAAGCCAACATGCAGAGAAATTCCTGCAAATCTACATCATTTTACTCTCTTTTGCACCCAAGCCAAGCGAAACGGGGGAAATTGCTGCAGTTTTGCAGGATTCCTTTTTTGGTGAAGCCGTGCATGTCGAATTGCTGTACTTTTACAGGATTTTCTTTGGTGAAGCCGTGCATTTCTAATTGCTGTACTTTTACAGGATTTTCTTTGGTGATGTCGTGCATTTCTAATTGCTTCACTTTTGCAGGATTCCACTATGGGTAGTGTATAACGGGGGAATGAGCGTGTATCCAAATACTTCAGTTTTGCAGGATTCCAAAACGGGGTAGTGCATAACGGGGTAATGAGCGCGTATCCCAATACTGTAGTATTGCAGGAATTTTTTTGGACAAGCCAATCAAATCCGTGTCAAGATGGAAACGAGATTGAGGCCGGTGTAAATTCACATGCGGCTAAAGCCCGAAAAACGTCGCTGAATGCGACGGGACCGAGCGGCGTGTCTTATTGAAAAAATCAATCCAGCCACATCTAAATGCGTTCCTGCGCATAGAATCGGCTGGGAAGGGTCACCTTATGTGACAGGTTACCCGATCGAGCGCTTCATCGGTCAGGCTTGTCCTTTTGTCGAATGTATTTGTGGAGTGGACATTCATTTGTCTGTAAAATTACTGAAATTAATTGAAAACAATGTGCATATTCCTGCAACCTATCCTTGACAGGGGTAAGGCGCTTTGCTAAGATTGCAATTAATATATTGAGAGAGAGTATTTCAATCAGCGGACAAGCCCGTCATTACAAGGGTTTGTCCGCTGAGTGCAACTTTACATTAAGGGAGGAACTTACTGGTGTGGGAGTCTAAGTTTGCAAAAGAAGGGTTAACGTTTGACGATGTGCTATTGGTGCCTCGCAAATCGAATGTATTGCCACGGGAAACAGATGTATCTACGCAGTTGAGCAGCAAAGTAAAGTTGAACATTCCGATGATTAGTGCAGGGATGGATACCGTTACGGAAGCGCCGCTGGCGATCGCGATTGCGCGGGAAGGCGGAATTGGCATCATTCACAAAAACATGTCGATCGAACGCCAAGCCGAAGAGGTTGACCGCGTGAAGCGCTCCGAGAGTGGGGTTATCACGAATCCGTTCTCGCTGTCTCCCGAGCATACGGTAGAAGAAGCGGATCAACTGATGGCCAAATACCGGATCAGCGGCGTTCCGATTGTGGACGAGCAGCATAAGCTGGTCGGGATTTTGACGAACCGTGACCTGCGCTTCGTCCATGACTACAATATTAAAATCAAAGAAGTCATGACTCATGAGAATCTGGTGACCGCACCCGTCGGCACAACCCTTCAAGAAGCAGAAGTCATTCTTCAGCAGCACAAGATCGAGAAGCTGCCTCTGGTGGACGAGACGAACACGCTGAAAGGCCTCATTACGATAAAAGATATCGAGAAAGCAATCCAATACCCGCAAGCCGCCAAGGATGAGCAGGGACGCCTGCTCTGCGGCGCCGCAATCGGCATCTCCCAGGATAGCTTCGATCGGGCGGCAGCGCTCGTGCAAGCTGGCGTAGACGTCATCGTCGTCGACTCGGCGCATGGCCATCACATCAATATTATTGAAGCGGTGCGGAAGCTGCGAGAGCTGTATCCGGAGCTGACAATTGTCGCGGGCAACGTGGCAACGGGCGAAGCGACGCGCGACCTGATCGAAGCAGGCGCTTCGGTGGTCAAGGTCGGCATCGGGCCGGGCTCCATCTGTACGACCCGGGTTATCGCCGGTATCGGCGTTCCGCAGATTACGGCGGTGTATGACTGTGCCACGGTCGCACGCGAGTATGGCATCCCGGTCATCGCCGATGGCGGCATCAAGTACTCCGGCGACATTACGAAGGCGATCGCGGCAGGGGCATCGGCCGTCATGTTGGGAAGCCTCCTGGCCGGTACGGAAGAGAGCCCAGGCGAATCGGAGATTTACCAGGGCCGCCGCTTCAAGGTATACCGTGGCATGGGCTCCTTGGGCGCGATGAAGCGAGGCAGCAAGGACCGTTATTTCCAAGACAGCAGCAACGAGAAGAAGCTCGTGCCGGAAGGCATCGAAGGCCGCGTCGCATACAAAGGTCCGCTGGCTGATACGATTCATCAATTGATGGGCGGATTGAAGGCAGGCATGGGGTATTGCGGCACGCATAATCTGACAGAGCTGCAGAACGATACGCATTTTGTCAAAATATCAGGTGCCGGCCTTCGTGAAAGCCATCCGCATGACGTGCAAATTACGAAGGAAGCGCCAAATTATTCCTTGTAAAATATTAATATCCCGTTTTATCGACAAAAGAAGGCAGGGTGCGGCACCCTTGCCTTTTTTTTGTCTGTCCCGCTGTGATAGAATAACATATGGATTCACTGGGAGAGGAGATGACGATAGTGGTAAAACAACAAGACGCGACAAGAAAAGGTAAGTGGAAGCGCATCGTCGCTTTTGCAACAGCTTGCCAGATACTTACATTCACGCTGCTTCCTTCGGCTGGCATGGTTGCTGCCGAAGCTGCTGCACAGACGGCAGAGAAAGGGGAAGCCGCAGCGAATAAGGGCGGGTCGGCGTCTGCGGTGAAGGCGACCAAGGAGTCGCTCAAATTGGAAGTAACATCGGCTATTCTGATGGAAGCTAGCACAGGACAAGTGCTTGTAAATATTGATTCGAATACCCCTAAGCCTCCGGCCAGCATGACCAAGATGATGACGGAGTACATCGTCATGGATAAGGTGAAGAATGGGGAATTGTCATGGGACGAAGAGGTCACGACGTCCGAGCATGCTTCTCTGACGCGGGGCTCGCGCATCTTCCTCGCGCAAGGGGACAAGCATACGGTTCGGGATCTCTATATCGCGATGGCGATCGGATCGGCGAACGATGCGACGGTAGCGCTTGCGGAGCGCATTGCGGGAACCGAGAAGGAGTTCGTCAACCTGATGAACGAGACCGCGAAGAAGCTGGGCATGACGACGGCACACTTCATTAATTCGACCGGATTAGGCCGGGAGGATATGCCGGAGAAGTTCCGTCCGGAAGGCACGGATGAGACCGTCATGTCTGCCATGGACGTGGCGAAGCTCGTTCGTGCGATTGTCATCAAGCATCCGGAATTCCGGGACTTCACGACGATCCAGGAATACAAGTTCCGTGAGCGTGACGAGACGCCGATTCAAAATCTGAACTGGATGCTGGAAGCGAACAAAAATATTCCGAACTTCAAGCGGTATGCATATCCGGGCCTGGACGGGATGAAGACGGGGTTCACGAACGAAGCGGGCAATTGCTTCGCCGGCACGGCGGAACGGGACGGCATGCGTCTTATCTCGGTCGTCATGGGCACGGATATTAACGATAAAGGAAAGCGGTTCGTAGAAACCGCCAAGCTGCTCGACCACGGGTTTAACAACTATGATGTCCAGACCGTCGTGGCTCCGAAGCAGGCGGTGGACGGAGTCGCAGCGGCTCCGATTAAGAAGGGCGTCTCAACCGAGGTGCCTGTTGTGCCTGAGACCGGAGTAAATTTCGTTGTACCTAAGGGCGCCAGCACGGAAGGCAAAATTACGCATGAAGTGAAGCTCACTCCGGCCAACGAGTTGATTGCCCCAATTAAGAATGGGCAGAAGATCGGGACGATTACGTTTACGTACAAAGATAACGGCTTGGAACAGAAGAAGACCGTAAATCTGATTGCTTCCGAAGAGGTGGAAAAAGGCAGCTGGTGGCGCTTATTTTTCCGAGCTATCGGGGAATTTTTCGTTGATTTGTTCCAATCCATCAAAAATTTGTTCTAAAGAACGGTTTTGGCCGTTCCGGCCAGGCAATTCCGACAAAATCGGTTGTGTATTCCCTGTTCTATCATGTACAATAGGGGGATAGACCATTACGGTTCGCCCGATAGGCTGCAGCACGGGATGCTGAAGAATCCTCCGGGCATCATTACGATAGTAAATGGCGGGAGGCAGGCATAATGGAAACAGGTACAGCTCGTGTTAAACGTGGTATGGCAGAAATGCAAAAAGGCGGCGTTATTATGGACGTCATGAACGCCGAGCAAGCGAAGATTGCGGAAGCGGCCGGCGCTACGGCAGTCATGGCGCTGGAGCGCGTTCCATCGGACATCCGCGCCGCAGGCGGCGTCGCACGGATGGCGGATCCTACGATTGTAGAGGAAGTCATGAAGGTTGTCTCCATCCCTGTTATGGCGAAGGCCCGCATTGGCCATTACGTAGAAGCCAAAGTGTTGGAATCGCTTGGCGTTGACTATATTGACGAATCCGAGGTATTGACTCCAGCGGATGAAGTGTATCACATTGACAAGCAAGCGTTCACGGTGCCTTTCGTCTGCGGAGCGAAGGATCTGGGCGAAGCGCTGCGCCGCATCGGCGAAGGGGCGGCCATGATTCGCACGAAGGGTGAACCAGGAACGGGGAACATCGTAGAAGCCGTGCGTCATATGCGCTTTATTAACAGCCAGATTCGCAAAGTTCAAAATTTGTCGAAGGACGAGTTGTATGCGGAAGCGAAAAATCTGGGCGTGTCCTACGAGCTCCTGCTTGAGGTGCATGAGAACGGCAAGCTGCCGGTCGTGAACTTCGCTGCGGGCGGCGTCGCTACGCCGGCTGACGCGGCTCTGATGATGCATTTGGGCGCAGACGGCGTATTCGTAGGCTCCGGCATTTTCAAATCCGACAGCCCGGAGAAATTCGCGCGCGCTATCGTGGAAGCGACAACCCACTTCGAAGACTTCGCGCTGATCGCGGAAGTATCCAAGAACCTGGGCACGCCGATGAAGGGGATTGAGATCTCCAAGCTGGCGCCTTCCGAGCGCATGCAGGATCGCGGCTGGTAAGAAGGAAGGGAACAAGTATGAATATCGGGGTGTTGGCCCTGCAAGGGGCCGTCAGGGAGCATATGCGAAGCCTGGAAGCCATCGGAGTCACCGCGTTAGCCATCAAGCATCCCGAACAGCTGCATGAAGTGGACGGGTTGATTATTCCCGGCGGAGAGAGCACGACGATCGGGAAGCTGATGCGCAAATACGGCTTTCTGGAAGCAATCGGGGCTTTTGCCGCTCAAGGGAAGCCGCTCTTCGGCACATGCGCCGGACTCATCGTGCTCGCGAAGCGCATCATCGGCCAGGGCGGGGCTGAAGAGCCGCATCTGGCGCTGATGGACATCACGGTGCGCCGCAATGCGTTCGGACGGCAGCGCGAGAGCTTCGAGACCGACCTGGACGTTAGCGGGGTGGATGAGCCCGTACGGGCCGTATTTATCCGCGCTCCCCTTATTACGGAAGCCGGCCCCGGCGTGGACGTGCTGTGCAAAGTCAACGAGGAGATTGTCATCGCCAGACAAGGCCATTTGCTGGCCTGCTCTTTCCATCCGGAGCTGACGGATGATGTTAATCTTCATCGGTATTTTGCCGATATGGTTAAACAGAGCGGAATTGCAGCAGGATAAAGATAGAACGCAATGAAAAAAACACCTTGACTTGCGATTCCTTCAAGGGACAGGTTAAGGTGTTTTTAATGAATCAGTCATAGAGGCAGAATCGGTGCTCCTTGCTTCGAGGAAGGGGCAAGCGCCCTTTCTGCATGCGTAGGAGGAATCGGAATTGTTAGATACCAAAGTATTGCGAAATGAGTTTGCGCGGGTAGAGCAAGCGCTGGAGCAGCGAGGCAAAGCGAAAGAGATGATCGGGGAGTTCCCTGAGCTGGATGCCCGCCGCAGAGAGATGCTGCAGGAGACGGAGCAACTTAAGAACCGCCGCAATGTCGTCTCTCAAGAGGTGGCGAAGAAGAAAAAAGCGGGCGAATCCGCCGATGATCTCATTACCGAAATGCGCGAGGTCGGGGACCGCATCAAGGAATTGGATGAGGAAATCCGGAACATCGACGCCCAGATCGTCGAGATGACGCTGGCTATCCCGAACGTGCCGCATGAGAGCGTTCCTGTCGGCCTGAAGGAAGAGGAGAATGTGGAGATTCGCCGCTGGAGCGAGGCGACGTCCTTCTCCTTCGAGCCGAAGGCGCATTGGGATGTGGCTCAAGACTTGGGTATTCTTGATTTTGAAGCCGCCGCCAAGGTAACGGGTTCGCGCTTCGTCTTCTATAAGAAGGCCGGCGCGCGTCTGGAGCGGGCGCTCATCAGCTTCATGCTGGATGTACATACGATGCAGAATGGGTATGAAGAGATTTTGCCGCCGCTCATCGTCAATCGGGACAGCCTCATCGGAACGGGACAGCTTCCGAAGTTCGAAGAGGATCTGTTCAAGCTGGAAGGGACGGACTATTTCCTGATCCCGACGGCGGAAGTGCCCGTCACGAATCTGCATCGGGACGAGATTCTGAACGTGGAGGATCTGCCGCGGTACTATACTGCCTACAGCGCTTGCTTCCGCTCTGAAGCCGGAGCGGCAGGACGCGATACGCGCGGGCTTATCCGTCAGCATCAGTTCAATAAGGTCGAAATGGTGAAGCTCGTGAAGCCGGAAGACTCGTATGAAGAGCTGGAATCGCTCACCCGTCATGCCGAGAGCATTTTGCAGCAGCTTAAGCTGCCTTATCGCGTCATGGCGCTGTGCACGGGCGACCTGGGCTTCAGCTCGGCGAAGACGTACGATCTGGAAGTCTGGCTGCCGAGCAGCGGCACCTACCGTGAAATCTCCTCCTGCTCGAACTTCGAAGATTTCCAGGCACGGCGGGCGAACATCCGCTTCCGCCGCGATGCGAAGTCGAAGCCGGAGTTCGTTCATACGCTGAACGGTTCGGGGCTCGCGATCGGCCGTACGGTCGCCGCGATATTGGAAAATTATCAGCAGGCAGACGGCAGTGTCGTCATTCCGGATGCGCTGCGTCCGTATATGGGAGGATTGGAGCGTCTGACTCCATAACCAAATATATACAGTTGCGTGATAAATTCAAACATGCTAAAATATAGACTGTCCGACTTGAATCGGGCAGTCAACCAATGGAGAGGTACCGAAGCGGTCATAACGGGGCGGTCTTGAAAACCGTTAGGGTGCAAGCCCACGTGGGTTCGAATCCCACCCTCTCCGCCATTATAGCGACGATAACGAAGCCTTTGCCGGTACCGGCAAAGGTTTTTTTGCATATACCGCGGCAATCGACGAATTCGGGACAACTCCGCCATAGTATAAAATCGGGGTCCGCGCCACACACTGTAAAGGAATAGTGGAGGTGTGGTCATGAACGACAATGATATCGTACAAGTGGATCAGCATCAGCTTGTGGCTGCATGGCAGCAAACGTTGACGAACAAATTAGAGCCGGGCAATAAAGCGACCGTTCTCCCGGATGCCGCGAATCCGCACGCATTTCTCATTCACATCGACACCGATGGGCGTCAGAGTTATACATTCGATTTCCACTGCAGCTATGTCGACTCAAGGGAGGTTGATCTGAAGCTAATCGATGTCGAGCGCGACGGCGTGCATATTGACGAACGGACGCAACCGGTGCAGGAGATGGCGCAGGATTACATGAGACATATTCATGAATGCGCCCAGCATCTTCATGATCTGACCCATCATGGCGATACGACGGTGAACGGAGGGTAATGATGGAGACACGAAATAAGGATAAAAATTTGCGCAACGTGATTGAAGATCTCGAGAATGCCCCGGTTAATTCGCATCATGCGCAGCAGATCCAGCAGGATCGCAACGACCGGAGGCATCAGGATGCGTTGAATCATGACAAGCCTACCGATCTGGAGCATTTGTAAATTCTGTGGAAAGGAACGTGGTGTTCAATGAGCAAGCCGAAGTCTGTACCTGTTCCCGCCGCGGAGCAGCCGGTCCGTCATCATGAGGCGGAAGGCCGAAAAGGAATTCAAGAGCCGCTGTCGGGCTCGAAGAAGGTCAAGACCGCCAATCATGTAAGCCATAATAACCCGGAAGGCTGACCTAATCATCGCATCGCAAGCCTTCATACGTAAGTGATTTCACGGCTTTCTTCCCCCCTCGGGAGGAGGCCGTTTTTTTGATCCAAGAACAAAGAGATTGAAAAATTTTTACCAACCCCAACCTAACCATGCTCTATTCCGATATAATAATAGGTACGACATAATAGAGAGGTGAATGCGATGACAGACTCCCCGAAGGAACGATCCGGATTTGCAGAGCAATCGCAGCGCACTTGCGATGAGCAAGCCGGCGCAGAACATAATAACAACGCCATGTTGGCAGCGTCCATTCCGGGAATAGACCCTGCGGCAGCCGTTGCGGCGCTGCAGCCGTCTTACCAGCATACGAAGATGGGCTTTGCCAAGATGCTGCGCCAGATTATATTCATTGCGCTCGGCTCGATCATGATGGGCGTTGGGTTGGAATTATTCCTCGTACCCAACCAGATTACCGATGGAGGGGTGACCGGGATATCCATTATTTTGTCCCATGTCACATCCGTGCCCCTTGGTGTGTTTCTCTTTCTTCTCAATCTTCCGTTTCTGATCATCGGATACAAGCAGATCGGCAAAACGTTTGCGTTATCGACCTTGCTTGGCGTCGCTGTCATGTCGTTCAGCACCGCTTTGCTGCATCCTGTGCAGCCGTTCACGGAGAATACGTTTCTGGCAGCGGTATTCGGCGGCATCATTTTAGGGATTGGCGTAGGCTTGGTGATCCGCTTCGGCGGCTCGTTGGACGGTACGGAAATCGTGGCCATTTTGCTGAATAAAAAGACGCCTTTTTCTGTCGGCGAAATCGTCATGTTTTTCAACCTGTTCATTCTATCGAGCGCAGGCTTCGTATTCGGCTGGGATCGGGCGATGTATTCGCTGATTGCCTATTACATTGCGTTCAAAATGATTGATATTACCGTAGAAGGCTTGAACGATTCCAAAGCGGTATGGATTATTAGCGAGAATTATAAGGCCATCGGTGATGCGCTCCTGAGCCGGCTGGGCCGCGGGGTGACGTATATGAACGGGGAAGGCGGCTTCTCCGGCGACGAGAAGAAGATTATTTTCACGGTCATTACCCGGCTGGAGGAAGCGAAGCTGAAATCCATCGTCGAAGAGCAGGATCCGCAAGCGTTCCTGGCGATCGGCAATATCCATGACGTGAAGGGCGGACGCTTCAAAAAGAAAGATATTCACTAGGCAGCGAGGGAGTAGGACATTTTTCGCATGTCTATGCTGCAAGTCACGATATTTAAATCTTTGGAACTCTTTTCAAAATCATTCGTATAGGGTAATATGGATTGGGTTATCCAGATACGACAAAATGGGACAGGGAGCTGAACGTAACATGAAAAGATGGTACAAGGGCGCGCTGGCGATCTTCTTCGTCTTCGCTCTCATCATCACGGGGTGCGGGGCCAAAGCGGCTGCTCCAAGAGCGGCGGTTGAAGGCGCATTTGAAAAGGCGCTTGAATTGAAATCATACGGATTCGAAACATCTATTGTTATCGATGATTTGCAAATTAATGCAGCGAGCGCGACTGATCCGAACGCGCAGATGGTCATGAGCATGCTGAAGAACGCGGAGCTGAAAATCTCCGGCGCCGTACAGCAGGAGCCATTGCAGCTTGAAGCGAACCTGGAAGTGAAGCTCCAGGGCGATATGGCAATGACGTTCACGCTTCCAATGGTGATGACGGAAGATAAAATGTGGATTAAAGTGCCGAACATTCCGATGCTTCCAATGCCGACCGAAATCGTTGGCAAGTTCATCGAGTTCGACCTGAAGCAGCTGGCAGAAGAATCCGGCGAACCAATGCCTACGGCAGCAGACATGAAGACGATGCAAAATGCATCCAACGATCTGGTGAAGGCCGTGCTTGGCAAGTTCGACGAGAAGTCGTTCTTCGTTAATGTCGACAAAAAGGACGCAGCTCTGCCGGAAGGCGTAGATGTGAATCAAGTCGTGAAATTCAACGTAACCAATGACAACTTCGATCAATTCGTGACGACCTTGGTGAAGGACGCGCTTCCTGCCGCACTTGACGCGCTGAACAAGGATGAGTATCTCAAGCTGTTCGAGCTGGAGAATGCCGACATCGAAGAAGCGAAGAAGGAAATCGCTACGGATGAGAACGAATTGAAGAAGGGTATCGCAGAGATTAAAGAAACGATGAAAATCAATGAATTCAGCCTGTTGACAGCCATCAACAAAGATCAATTCCCGACGTATCAACGTGCTGTAGCGAACCTTGAGTTCACAGAAGATGGCGATAAAGTGAAAATCGCCGCGAAGATGACGAACCAATATACGAACATCAACAAGCCGGTTGAATTCAAAATCGGCAAGCCAGCGGATGCCATTACGATGGACCAATTAGAGGAAATGTTTGCTGGATATTAATAACATAGCGAGAAGAGAACCGGCTCTCATGTACGAGAGCCGGTTTTTTGTTATAGAGGTACGCCGTTTAATTTGATCGTCCTGGCTATCAACCAGCAGATGACGTTGACTTTCTTCATGACAAATGTATATAATGTCTATATACAATATATAAGGTGAGTGGAGGCCCAATGATTCATATTCGCATCGTATCAACTACGGACGAACCGATTTATGCGCAGATTGCGAGGCAGATTCGTACGGGGATATTCAATGGCGACCTGCCGCCGGGATTCCCGCTGCCGTCGATACGTCAACTGGCGAAGGATCTGCAGATTAGCGCCATTACGACGAAGCGCGCATACGAGGAGTTGGAACGGGAAGGATTCATCGATAGCATGGTTGGGCGGGGATCGTTCGTATCCGGCGAGAATCCGGAGCTGGTGCGGGAGCAGCGGCTTCATCAGATGGAGTTGAGGCTGGAGGAGGCCGTGAAGGAGGCCAAGGCGCTGAACGTATCCTGTGCCGACCTGATGGAACATATCCGCTTGCTGTATGAGGAGGAAGAGGAATGAAGGCAATTGAAGTCCAAGGGATAACGAAGCAGTATCCGACCCGACGCATGGACGATATCAGCTTCACGGTGGAGCAGGGGTATATAACCGGGCTTATCGGGCCCAATGGAGCCGGCAAGTCGACGCTGCTTCGCATGCTCCTTCATATCGTCAAGCCCCAGCAAGGCACTGTGAAGCTGCTTGGGATGGCGATGCCGGATCAGGAGCGGGACATCAAGCGACAGGTCGGCTTTATTTCAGATGAGAGCCATTTCTATCAACAGCTCCGCATGGAAGAGATGAAGCGCATCATGGCACCGTTCTATCCCAACTGGGATGAGGCGCTGTATAACCGGCTGATGGAGCGTTTCGGCCTGTCCGGGAAGCAAAAGATAGGCCAAGCCTCCAAAGGGATGAAGATGAAATTTTCTATCGTGATGGCTTTGTCCCATCATCCGCGGCTTCTGCTGATGGATGAGCCGACGGCGGGTCTTGATCCGGTATTTCGAAGGGAGCTGCTTGAGATGCTGCTGGAGTGGATGGAGCAGGGGGACCGGACGATTCTGTACTCGACCCATGTGACGACAGATCTCGATCGGGCGGCAGACTATGTGCTTTTTCTGCATGAGGGGCAGGTTCTGTTCCATCGGGAGAAGGACGAACTGTTCGATGCGTACGCGATCGTGAAGGGTGATTCGCAGCTATTGGACGCCGATGTCCGCCGGATGTTCATTGGCATTCGGGAGACTGGGGTCGGGTTCGAGGGCCTCGTGCGGGATCGGGCGGAGGCAATGGAAGCCTTCGGCAAAGAAGCGGCTTTTGAACGGCCTACGCTGGAGGACATTATGTTCTATTCGACGCGCACTCAGACAGGAGGGATATTCTCATGATGCTGCTTATTCGGAAGGAACTGATTCTTACCATCCGATCCTTGCCTTTTTTGCTGATTTTCATTGCTATTTTTTCCATTTCTACCTATTCGCTGGTTCACAATCTGTTGTTCGCCGGGATGCTGGGAACGGTCATGACTTTTATTAATAATCTGTCCGTTGACAAAAGGAATGAGGGATTCCGCTTTATTTACAGCTTGCCAGTCAATCGAACCGAGATGGTTAAAGCCAAATATGTTACCGGCTTGCTGTATGCAGCGGCGGGTCTTGTGATCGGAATTGTCCTAACCGCAGGAGTGAAGCTTCTGGGCGGTCTGTATGATCTTCAGCCGGCCAGTATCGCTTGGACACTCGCGTTGATTATCATCCTCTTGAGCGTCAACATTCCGGTCTATCTGCTGCTGGGCGACAAGGAGAGCATGGTAGCCATGGTTCTTATGATGCTTGTTCTGTTTGGTTCTTCCGGTATTTTGAGTCAGCTTGCGAAAGACTTGAGCATGGGAGATGGGATGTCATTGGGCGTGATTTCCGCGCTGAGCGTGGGGATAGCTTTCCTCTTGTATGGCATTTCCTATGCTGTTTCAGCGTTCTGGTTCGCGAAGAAGGATTTGTAGCCGAAGGAGGAGGCCTGGCCTGGCTCCTTGGCCGGCAAGTAACCGGGCTATAAGGCGCCAGGCCGCCCGTGATATTCGCAGTTTTGGCAGATTCCTCCGGGCCTCGCCAACAGAGGCGGAAGCTACGATTTCTTCTTCCGCAGACGGCGGAAGAAATCGGTCAGCATCGCAGCGCACTCCTCCTGCAGCACGCCTTCGATAATGTCCACCCGATGATTGAAGCGGGGCTCCTGCAGCAGGTTCATGAGCGTTCCGGCACAGCCGGCCTTCGGATCGGCCGTCCCGTAGACGACACGCGGCAAGCGGGATTGAACGAGCGCCCCCGCGCACATCGGACACGGCTCCAGCGTGACGTATAAGGTACAATCCAGCAGTCGCCACGCTCCGAGAGCGCTGCTTGCTTCCCGGATGGCGATCATCTCCGCATGAGCGGTTGAATCGAGCGTCGTCTCGCGCAGATTGTGGCCGCGGCCGATAATCTGCCCGTCCCGAACGACGACGGCACCGATTGGCACCTCGCCGATAGCCTCTGCCTTCTTCGCTTCCTCCATGGCTGCACGCATCCATTGTTCATGTACCATCATGTCTTCCATTGTTGATTCCCCCGTTATTCCTCGAACAGACATTCGGATTGTTAACACACTGTGTATAAGTCTGTGGATAAACAAATTTGCGCACATAATTATCCACATATTATCCATAGATGTTCACATTTTGTGTATAACTATGCTTGCATTGATTTTGTACCCGTCAACCGACGCTTTCAATTATACTCTTTATTCTTCGTTATCTCCAAAAAACATGGACAAAATGCTATATAGTAAGATATGATTCGAATGTAAAGATCCAGTGGAATACTACATTTGTCAGGAAAAGTCGCCCCAGTTATCCACAGCTTGGGAGACGCCTGATAGAGGTGAAGCATGAAACTTTCGATTAAAGCCAAGTTATCCATCTCGATATCTTGCATTGTGCTCGTCGTGCTCTTACTTCATATGACCCTCACCTATAATATCACCAAGGATAAACTCATCGAGGAAATGCAGCAGCGCATGAATGTGATTGCGCAGCAGATTAATATCTCCTACAAGCAATCTCTGCAGACCTCCCAAGCATTTGAGATCCAATTGGCTGAGAAATTATATATTGCCTCCATTTATGCGGCGGACAAGCTTCCTGCCAAGGTGGAAGAGGTGACGAATGAACAGCTCGAGAAGCTGTGCAAGGAATTGGGAATCGCCCATATTTCCTTGCTTCATCGTTCCCCTGACGGGGAGGATATTATTGTCGAGAAGTCATCCGACCTCAAGGAAATCGGCCTGTCCACCCGCACTTGGGGCTACTGGTACAAAGCCTTTGAACAGATGCTGAACGGGGAGCCGGTAACGGTGCAGGAAGGACAGACCATGAACCATTTCTGGTCCGGCCCGTTCGATGTCTCGACGTCCAGCCCGGAATTCATGGACAAGTGGGGGTATTACTACGACGGGAAGCGGAATTATATTATTAATCCGTATATTCGCGATGGGAATGTGGATGTGTATTCCGAGCTGAATAAGCCGGATCTGCTCATCCGTCAGACGATTCGCACCCAAGCGAATGTGGTAGAGATTAGCGCGTTGAATCCGCGGGCGATGGAGCAGATTCCGAAGATTACGCTGCGCAGCGACGGCGTCCAATATATTCGGCAGGAGGACAGCCGGGTGCTGTACGGGATTTATAATATCCGCGACAACCGTGACATCGGCTATGTCCGGGAAGCGCTGGCCGAGAACAAGCCGCTATTCTATGAGAGCAACTATCAACAGCGCCCTATCATTAAGGGCTTTATTCCGATTCAGGGAACGCAGAGCCAGGAGCCTTACGTATTGAGCGTGGTCATGGATTTTGAATCGCTGAATGCGGCGCTGCACGATCAATTGATGCGGAATATCGCAATCGGAGTCCTGCTGCTGGAAGCGGTGCTTATATGCAGCTATCTGTTCGCAGGCATGATTATCAAGCCGATCAAGTCGATATTGAACAAGGTCAATATGATATCCGCCGGCCAGTTCGACACCCAGTTGAACATCGAGCGCAAGGATGAGCTTGGGCTGCTGGCCCATCGCATTAATACGATGGCCCGCAATCTTCAGCTCTCTACCGGACGGTTAACCGCGCTCTATGAAGAGAACCGGGAGATGAAGGAGCATCTGGAATCGTTCATCAACCAGTCGAATGATGCCATTCATGTAACCGATCTGCAAGGCCAGGTGAAGCGGGTGAATCAGGCCTTCGTCGATATGTTCGGATGGACGGAGGAGGAAGTGGTAGGCCGCCCGCTGCCCACATTGCCTGAATCGGCCATGGAGGAGGAGCGAAGGTCGGAAGCGGCGCTTGTCGACGGCCAATCCGTCAGCAACCGGGAGACGACGCGGCTGACGAAGGATGGACGGCTGCTCGACGTCAGCGTGAGCACCTCGCCGATCTATGACGAGAACGGGCAGCGTATCGCCTGGGCGAGCATTACCCGGGATATGACGAGCCGCAAGCGGATGGAGGAGCTGCTCCGGAGATCGGAGAAGCTGACGACCGTTGGCCAACTGGCTGCCGGCGTCGCCCATGAAATCCGCAATCCCCTGACGACGCTCCGCGGCTTCCTGCAATTGCAGCAGCAGACCAAGCGTGTCAATACGAGCCATGTCGAGCTGATGCTGTCCGAGCTGGAGCGGATTAACCTGATTGTCAGCGAATTTCTCATTCTGGCGAAGCCGCAGGCGGTGCGGTTCCAGCCGAAGGATGTGCGCCTCATTATGAACAGCGTGCTCTCCTTATTGGACAGTCAGGCCAATCTGCACAACATTGAATTCGTCAAGCGATTCGATGAGGATGTGCCACTGGTGGACTGTGAGGAGAATCAGCTGAAGCAAGTCTTTATCAATATTATGAAAAATGCGATGGAAGCGATGCCCGGCGGCGGCGAGATCGAATTGATCGTGGAGGCGCGCGGGGCTGCCAGCGTCATCGTCATCATCAAGGATTATGGGATTGGCATCCCGGCGGAAGATTTGTCCCGCTTAGGGGATCCGTTCTTCACCAACAAGGAGAAGGGAACCGGGTTGGGGCTGATGGTGAGCCAACGGATTATTCACAGCCATCGGGGCTGTATCGATATTACGAGCGAATTGAACCGGGGAACGCAGGTTATGGTGACGCTGCCGGCTGTGGACCCGTCTGCGCCGGCAGGAACGGCGTCTGACAGGCTGCCTGTCCCGGCCGGGGAGAATAGGCCGACCTAGAGACACGAAGAGGGTGCTGCGGCAGGAAGCATGAAGCTTCCGGCTGCAGACCCTCTTCTGTTCTCGTTCTGGCGTGATCTGCTTATGGGGCGTCTGTCTTGGCATCCAGCTCGGACGCCGGATCCGATGGCGTGTCCTTGTCTACGAATCTGCGGAGGATCGAGACTTCGACCCGGCGATTCTGGGCCTGCCCTTCGACCGTGCCATTATCGGCTACCGGGTGATATTCCCCCATGCCGACGGCCTTGAAGTGCTTCGGATCGATACCGGAACGCTCAAGCACGACCTTCATGAAGCTGAGTGCCCGGGCCGAGCTCAGATCCCAGTTCGATTCGAAGTTGCTGTTGCGAATCGGGCGGTTGTCGGTATGCCCGCTGATGACAATATCATAGTCCTTGTACTGCTTCAGCATATCTCCGATCGTGACGGCCAACTGCTTGGCGTCGGACTTGAGGCTTGCTTTCCCGGAGTCGAACAGCGCGCTGTCTTTAATCGTTATTTTCAGCTCCGAATGATTGAGCTCGGTGTTCAGCTGGTTGGATAAGCCGCCATTGGCAATATATTCGTTCATCTTGTCCCGCAGCGTCTCCAGCTCTGCCTGCTCTTGCTTGGCCTTCACCATATATTCATAGCGTTCCCGGTTGCGGGAGGCCGCGCTCGGGTCCGTATCCTTCATGCCATTCTTGGCATTGTTCGGCGGAATGATAGCTTGCTGATCCAGAATCCCCGCGCCGCCTCCGCTATCGAAGGCGATGTTGAAGGCTTGGCTCATCTCTTGGAACTTCTTCGCATCCACCGTGCTCATCCCATACAAGACAATGAACAGGGCCAGCAGCAGCGTCAAAATATCGGCATACGGGATCAGCCAAGATTCATCGACATGTTCATCGTGAGACTGGCGGCGCTTGTTGCTCATTCTCCAGCCTCTCCCTTCGCATTCAGCTGTGCGCGCTCGCTTGGCGTCAGGAAGACGGACAGCTTCTGGTTGATGGCAATCGTCGATACGCCGGATTGAATGGACAGCAAGCCTTCCACCATCATCAACCGAATCTGAATTTCACTGTACGACAGCCGTTTTAATTTATTGGCAATCGGGTGCCAGAGCACATAACCGGAGAAAATCCCCATCAGCGTCGCGACGAAGGCCGCCGCGATCGCGTGGGCCAGCTGCTCCATATCAGCCATCTGCCCCAGAGCGGCGATCAAGCCGATAACGGCCCCCAATACCCCGAGCGTCGGCGCGTAGGTTCCTGCCTGGGAAAAGATAAGCGCGCCTGCACGGTGGCGCTCCTCGGTCGAATGAATATCTTCCATTAGCACATCGCGCACGAAGTCTTGATCATTCCCGTCGATGATCATTCGCATTCCGTTGCGAAGGAAGTCATCCTGAATGTCGTCAATCTTCGATTCGAGCGCCAGCAAGCCTTCGCGGCGGGTAATGCTGGCCCATTCCATGAACAGCTGGATCAACTGCACCCGGTCAACCAGCTGCTGAGGCTTGAATATCATACCCAACAGTTTGGGGAATTTCTTCAATTCCTTCATCGGGAAGGCGATAAACAGCGAGGCTGCCGTACCGACAAAAATGATCATGATGGCAGCAGGGTTGGCCAAATTCGAAAGCGGCGCGCCTTTAAAGTACATCCCTAGCGTAATCGCAACGACGCCGAGGATAAGACCGATCAATGTTGATTTTTCCATGATTCCATACACACCTCATCCATGAGTTAATGGTGCTTCCTGCGTCCCGCATTCGACAGCGTTCAACGGAATGCGTGAAAGTTTTGATACGTTACCTTTTTTATCGGCAGAACCGGACCTTTTTTTAATGGCAGCGACAAGACAGGGTAGGCGGGAGGCCGGGCAAATGGGGCATCCATACCGCCTTTCCGGAGGCGTTCAAGCCCGTCGCGGCCAGGGATGAAGCCCTTACAAATTCCTTCCGGAACGAGCCGGCAAAAGACCTGTTCTTTTGCCCGGGAACAAGATATAGTTGAGAAGAAAGAGACGGGAGTGCAAGCGCCGGAACCAGTTCTGCAGCAGTATGCCGGCCGTATGGAGAGACATGGCCTGTCTTGAATATGAAAGCGATTGCATGTCATCGCATGATTCGGCATTCAGAGGGAACACTTCATGATTATGATGACGGCGCGCCGTTGCTGCCGAGTCCGGCAGCGTCCCCGAACGGCCGCACGATTGGCGGAACGGCGCATAAGGAAGGAGGAGTTCAGGGGTGGATATGTTGTAGCGGAGCCGAGGATCTAGAGGAACAGAAGGATGAATTTTTTCAGGAGGGATTACGATGTCCAAAAGAAGCATATGGTCGTTCTCAACCGCGGCGCTTGTGCTGATCCCGGTCGCGGTCGGCATTAACTACATCGGCAAATTGTTCGCCGGCGTGCTCAAGCTGCCGCTGTGGCTTGATGCGATCGGGACCGTCCTCGCCAGTATGCTGGCGGGTCCGGTAATCGGCGGGCTGTCCGGACTCATCAACAATATCATTTACGGCCTCACGATGGATCCGATCTCGTTCGTCTACGCTCTGACAAGCGTCTTTATCGGCCTGGTAGCCGGGATTATGGCATACAAGGGCTGGATCTCGAGCTGGGGCAAGGCGGCCGTCATCGGTCTGGCCGTAGGGTTAACGGCGGTCGTCATCTCCACCCCGCTCAATGTGGCGTTCTGGGGCGGCCAGACGGGCAATGTCTGGGGCGATATCGTATTCGGTTATGTGCTGCAAGGCACCCAATCGGTCTGGCTCGCTTCCTTCCTGGATGAGCTGGTCGTCGATCTGCCGGATAAGCTCATTACCGTTCTTGTCGCTTACGGGATATACCGCGTGATGCCGAACAGTCTAATGAATATGTACAAGAATAGCGGAGATATCGAGAAGCTGTAAACCGTCCGCAAGCGGTTGACAAAGGTGGGATATGCATGAAATCTATGAGCTTGTACGTGGAAAAAGACTCGGCCATCCATCGCGTCGATCCGATAACGAAGCTGGCCTATATCGCGACGGCCATCGCGATTCCCATCATAGTCCCCTCCCTCCATGCCGCCTGGGTCTGCATGCTGATCAGCTTCGGGCTTCTTGCCGCAGGGAGGGTGTTCCGGCGGGGGCTGGCGGTGATTGGCTTCGTCGGCTTCGTGCTGGTGACGGTGGTCATTATCCAGGGGTTTTTCCATGTCGGCAATGAGACGGTGCTGTTCACGGTCGGGACATGGCCGTTCTATAAGGAAGGCTTGCTGTTCGCCCTCGGCATCAGCTTCCGCGCCTTGAACATTGTCGGGGCCTTCCTCATCCTCGTCCTGACGACGAAGCCGGCCGATCTGGTGGAAGCCCTCGTCCGCAGAGGCTTGTCGCCCCGCATTGGTTACGTGCTGAACTCCGTGTTCCAGATCATTCCGCAGATGATGGCGACCGTCGGCACGATCACCGACGCGCAGTGTTCGCGGGGCGTGGAGACGGAAGGAAGCTTGATGACGCGCATCAAGGCGTTCCTTCCGCTTCTTGGCCCGGTTGTGCTCAGCTCGCTGCTCGATACGAGGGAGCGCACGCTGGCACTGCAGGCGAGGGGCTTCAATGTGCCCGGGCGCAAAACATTTCTGAACAAAGAGAAGCGGTATCGGCATGCCGGCATTCTGCGGCTGGCAATGCTCGTCATCGTCGCAGCCGCTCTTCTATGGAGGATCTTCGCATGAAGCTGATTGAAGTGGAGCATCTCAAGTACCGTTATCCGTCCACGGAGAAGCTGGCGCTGAATGATATCTCGCTGACGGTGGAGGCCGGGGAGTTCATCGGGATTATCGGGGCCAATGGAGCGGGCAAGACGACCTTCTGCCAAGCGCTCACCGGCCTGGTTCCGCATTTCTATAAGGGCGCATACGGAGGCAGCGTAACCATCGCAGGCGCCGATGTCGCGGAGAGCGGCGTCGATGAGATGATACGCCATGTCGGCATCGTGTTCCAGAATCCGTTCACGCAGGTGACGGGAGCGAAGCTGACCGTGTACGAGGAGGTCGCCTTCGGCTTGGAGCAGCTGGGCGTGGAGCGGGGCGAGATGATCGAGCGCATCGATCATGCGCTTCATCTGCTTGATATGTACGAGTACAAGGATCGGCAGCCTTTCGACCTGTCCGGAGGCCAGATGCAGCGGATGGCCATCGCCTGCGTCATAGCGATGCGGCCGCAGGTCATCGTGCTGGATGAGCCGACCTCGCAACTCGATCCGCAGGGCTCGGAGGAAGTGTTCCGGGCCATCCAGAGCCTGAGCCGGGAGGGAATGACGGTCATTCTGGCGGAGCATAAGATGGAGAAGCTCGCCGCGTACGCGGACCGGATCGCTCTTCTGCACGAAGGGAGCCTAATCGGCATCGATACGCCGTCCCGCCTGTTCTCCCGAGCCGATCTGACAGAATACGGGGTAAAGCCGCCTGTCTATACGCAGGTATGCCGCGAGATCGGGCTGCGCTCCCCGGGCAAAGATACGTATCCGGTGACCCTGGAAGAGGCGGCCGAGGCTTATGCGGCGGCGTACGGCGGGAAGAGCGGCAATGGCCGAGCGGCAGGCGCGGAAGAGGGGGAGCGGGATGAGTGAGATGATTCGCATCCGGAATGTGCAATTCGAATATGCTCCGGGACAGCCGGTGCTGCATGATGTCACGCTGGACTTCGCTACGCGGGCGACGGCGATCATCGGGCAGAACGGCGCTGGCAAGACGACGCTGGTCAAGCTGCTCAAAGGGCTGCTCAAGCCGACGGCCGGCGAAATAACGGTGTGCGGGATACGGACGAAGGAAGCGACGGTCGCCGGATTGGCCGGCCGAATCGGGCTTGTCTTCCAGAATCCGAACGATCAGATTTGCAAGCGCACCGTCCTGGATGAGATCATGTTCGGGCCGCTTAACCTGAAGCGAAGCCCGGCCGAGGCGAAGGAGCGGGCCATGGCGGCGCTGGACATGGTTGGTCTGACCGGGCGCGGGGAGCTGAATCCCCACGATCTCGGCTTGTCCGAGAAGAAGCTGGTGAGCATCGCCTCGATTGTCGCCATGGATACGGATATTCTTATTCTGGACGAGCCGACCATCGCGCAGGACGATGCGGGCAAGCGCCGGATTGGCGGCATTATCGAGCAGTTAAAGCGGCAGGGCAAGCTCGTGCTGGCGATCTTGCATGATATGGACTTCGCCGCGGCCCATTTCGAACGGGCCGTTGTCATGAACCGGGGGCGGGTGCTGATGGACGGCGAGACGCGTCACGTGTTCTCCCGGCAGGAGATTCTTCGCGAAGCCGGTCTCGACACGCCATATGCGGCGCAGCTCGGGAAGCGGTGGGGGCTTCCCGGTACGGTCTTGACGGCAGAGGAACTTATCGCAGCCATGACCGCTAAGCGTTGATTTCGATGTCGGCCTGGATGCATTTGAAGTGAAGAGGCCTGTGCACGCCCGGATGGTTGCACAGGCCTTTTGGCTGCAGCCGGGTTCGAGAAAGCCGGTTCACCTGTGCTACAATACGAGGTAAACAGACAAGCGTGGGCAGAAAGGGGCAGCATGAATATGGGCGTTGCTTACGGAAGACCGTATAAAGATATTTTGGAGGATCTCGTTGCGGCGGTTGCGTTAATCCCGGACGGTTATCATTTCTTCGACATGGGGCAGGAGGAATGGGAAGCATTAGGGGAGCAGGAGCGGCACGAAGTGCTGGAGGCGCTTGCGGATGATGTGTTTTACGGACTCGGCCAGGAGCGGCTGCTGTTCATCGGCAGCGGAAGCGTGCAGTATGACCCCGAATTCCATCTGATCGAGGTCGTCGTCGACAGTGCGACGGTGGCCAACATCGCGTTGACCTGATTCGGCCCGCACTCGAATGAGCGCAGGCCGCGGTCACGGGTGATAGACCATGCAGTGGAATTCGCCCGGCCCGGTCGGCGTCTGCCGCGTGTACGTATCGGTGATGCGGAATCCGGCGCGCCGGTACGTGCGGATGGCTCGTTCATTCCAAGTCAGCACTTCCAGATCGATCATATCGACGGGATGGCGCTGCCGGGCTTCTTCGACGATCGCCTGGACGAAGGATACGCCATATCCTTGCCCAAGTCGATCGGGGCGCATCCCCAGGCCGAGACGGGTCACGCCGAGCAGAGGGAAGAACTGCGCGAAGCCGAACAGCTCCCCCTCGGCATCCGTAACTGATACATACTGCTCGCTTCGGATGCGGGCATCGCCGAACTCGACTTCGAGGGCCTTCATTTGCTCCCACGGGAGGAATCCATACAGTTGATAAGGCGGCTCATATGTCCATGAGCAGATATGGGCGCCGTCCTCTTCGGTCATCGGGCGCACCCGGAAGGGCAGCCTCGGCGAGCGGGACGGAGAATGGCGGTAAGAAGCCGGCAATGCAATCACTTCCTCAACAGGAGATACCGAACGATGCGGCGTCGGTTCCAGAATCGTGCATTCTATCGCTTGATTTTTCTTAGTTGCTATTTTCGCATGTTTGCATCGGCTTGACAATGACGGATGCAGAGCAATGGTCAGTCAGTGGTCCGGCGGGCCATGTGTACAACGGTACGGCGGGAAACAGATAACCGGCGGTCCGGTCTCTGTGATACACTATACACATAAGTAGTACACGACTAAGGAGGCGCTATATGAGTGGACAAATTCTCGTATCCAAGCAATGGCTGTTAGCCCGCATGTATGAGCCCGATATCGTGATCGTCGATTGCCGCTTCGACCTTGGGCGGCCCGAGGCCGGGAGAGAAGACTATATTTCCTCCCATATCCCGGGCGCCATCTATCTTGATCTGAATACGGACCTGTCGGCGACGGTGGAATCCCATGGCGGCCGCCATCCGCTGCCTGATCCGGCCGTACTGGCGGAACGGCTCGGCCGTGCCGGCATCAGCAATGCCAGCCGGGTCGTCGCCTATGATGATCAGGGCGGGATGTATGCCTCGCGGCTGTGGTGGATGCTGCGCTGGCTCGGCCATGACGCCGTCCATGTGATGGAGGAGGGCTTCACGGCCTGGAAGGACGCTGGGTACCCGGTTACCGACGCGCAGCAGGTTGTCGTGCCGGCTGCCTTCGTGCCGGAGGTTCGCACAGAGATGCTGGCGCGCATGGAGGAGGTTCGGGAGAAGCTGGGCCGGCCGGAAGTGCTGCTCGTCGATTCGCGCGACGCGGCGCGCTATCGGGGCGAGACCGAGCCAATCGATGCGAAGGCGGGACATATTCCAGGGGCGATCCATCAGTTCTGGAAGGATAATGTCGATGAGCGCGGCGCCTGGAAGCCGGAAGCACAGCGCCGGGAGCAGCTCGCTTCTATTGTGGAAGCGCTGGAAGCGGGGCGCGAGGTCATCGTCTACTGCGGCTCCGGGGTCAGCGCCTGTCCGAATGTGCTGGCGCTGCATGAGCTTGGCTACCCGCAGGTCCGCTTGTATGCCGGGAGCTGGAGCGACTGGAGCTCGTATCCGGAAAACGAGATTGCGACTGGAGAAGAATAAGAACGGAAGACATACAGAGTATTAGGGATGAGGTACATCGCCTCAAGCTATGGTAGCTTGGGCGGTGTATTTTTTTATGATCTAAATCAACAGGGAGTCAACGAATATGGGGGAAAGAGCTAAAGTATTATGCGACTGACACTGAAGGAATCGTAACTATGAACCGTGCCTCTGCTGAATTTTTAAAGTTTTAAAAGTATCCTTTTTAGGTAGGGGCATGACGAGATGGGTAAAGTCAACAAGTAAAATGGGCAGTCAACAATTCGCTCTCTATACAATGGGTTTATTGGAATGATATAGTGGATTTAAGTTTTTAATGCTATCTGTGATTGTTGAAGTAAAATTTTGGAGGGGATAATTGGTATAATGTTGACTAAAGACTCTATAAGTTGGGCAATAAACTTTATTCAAAATCACTCAGATGGAGACTTGTTTCCTGCAATTCTAGAGATTAACGCAATATCCAGCTATATTGATGATTTTGTAGCGCTGATCGAAGGCAAAGACTTAACACAGTTTACTCCCGGAGCCTGTAGAAGATTTATTGTTCCCAAAGACGAGATTTCTTACCGACAAGCCACACAATTAGATCCACAAGATAGCATTCTACTTACCTCGATAATTCATCAATTTGGAGCTGGGATCGAAGCTAGGAGATTACATAATAATATTGTATATAGCTATAGATTTTCACCAGATATAAACCATGGTCTATACTCATCAAAAACGGCATGGAATGATTTTTGGAAAACTGCATATGAAAAGAGCCGCACATATGAATTTGTATTATACTGCGACATTGCAGACTATTATAATCAAATATACCATCATATTGTTGAAAATCAGTTACGTGAATCCGGATTTCCAAATCAGGAGACAAAGTGGATTATTAAGTTGCTTAACTCTACTACAGCGAATGTATCCAGAGGTATTCCAATTGGCCCTCATGCTGTTCATCTTTTAGCTGAAGCGGCAATGATACCAATAGACAATAGCCTACATACGCAAGGAATAGATTTTCTCAGGTATGCTGATGATATTTTAGTGTTCTGTGACTCATCACAATCCGCAAAAATTGCTCTTGCTAAAATAGCATCCATTTTGGACAAACAGCAACGATTGATGTTGCAACGACACAAGACCAAAGTATATAGTTCTAATCATTTTAGAGATTTATGTAATGAAATGATTGAGGATCGACCGATCAATAAAGATGAAGATAAAATTCTCAAATTAATAAGAAAATACTCTAATGGCGATCCTTATAGAACTATTACATATAGCGAGATCTCAAAAGAAGACTGGGAATCGCTTACTGAACAAATAATTAGTAAGATTATTCAGGAATACATCGATCAAAAAGAAGTAGATTACATACGACTTAGGTGGTTTTATAGAAGGTTGGCTCAAATTGGTCATCCAGGTGCAATTGAAATTTCACTTAGTAATATATCGCAACTGAGTCCATGTTTTGCAAATATATGTGCATATCTTGCTTCCGTTCAATCCATCAGTGCAGAACAATGGGTTTATATTGGAGAACAACTATTGAAACTTCTTGATTCTCAGGAAGTAGTGCATAATGAATTTTTCCGGTTATCTATATTAAGTTTGTTTACGAAGAATGAATACATTAATCATTTTTCGTATCTAGTTAATAAATTCCCTGTAAGTGAGCCTTTTGCTAGAAGAGAAATATTACTTGCGGCACATCAAAACTCTGCTTATGATTGGTTGCGTGAGCAAAAAGAAAATTATCAAAGCATGGATCCCTGGCAAAAGATGGCGTTTATATATGGAGTTTCTGGACTTCCTAAAGATGAAAAAAGGTTCTTTTTGAATAGTTTAACTCATCAAAGGCCTTTTGATAGTGTACTTATAAAGTGGGCTAAAAATATATAAATCAGTGTATATAAATATTATCCTTGTCACAAATTCAGAACACTTGTGAACTTCTGGTAGTTCGATAGCGGGAGCGAGCGAGACCACATTCAACGGGAGAATAACCGAATAGCGGTTCTGTCGGTATAAAAAAGAAATGGCAGGCTTCAAGTGTCGTAAAGCGCGTTACAGGCGCGTGTATAATACGAGGAGTCTGCTTTTTTGTGTTTCCCGCCAATCTGCTCGGATACGGTCTGACACTCGGATGGAATGAAAAGTAAGGCTTGAATGTCCCCATACAGTAGGTTCTATCGTTGGAATCAGCCCACAGCAAGCTGTACATGAGGAGGTTCCATTCTTATGAGATCTTTTGAAATGTTATCGGTCGTCTTTAACATTCTATTGGTCGTATGGTTGCTACTTTTCAAGAACAAGCCGCAGCACGGGCTGCTTATTGGTTTCGTCATTTACGCCATATTCGTGCTGCTGCACGGGATGGCAAATGATTCTGTCTTACGTGATGACGTTCATCCCGCTCGTGATCTGGGCTATCAAGCACTTCTCCAAGTGCTTTTTCAACCGGTATTCCTCCGGAGATGATCTGGCTGATTTCATCAATTCCAAAATCCAGGTAGCGCAAGGTTGTCACCAGTTCTAATCGCCATAAATCTTCCGTCGTATATAATCGATGCCCCCTCTGTATAGC
This sequence comes from Paenibacillus dendritiformis, assembly GCF_945605565.1. Lineage (NCBI taxonomy): Bacteria > Bacillati > Bacillota > Bacilli > Caryophanales > Paenibacillaceae > Paenibacillus > Paenibacillus dendritiformis. Next base: position 730,212 of record NZ_OX216966.1, read on the forward strand.
TAGTAGGCTTTACTAATCCGATTTCATCGTAGTAACGGACGGTTTTGATTGTGGATCCAATCATTTTGGACACTTCCCCGATCGAATAGGTTCCCTTTTAAGTTATAGAATCAGAAACATGCAAATCGATACACCTCCGGCCCTCCTGTAACGGGAGATTCAAGATGTTCATAGATCGTACAACGTCTCCTACATACTCTTCCTTTAGACATAAGCAGTGGACGAAAAATACTTATATTGCTAAGCTTACAAAAGCTGGCTTCTGAATTCATCGGGAGTCATCTTCTTTATTTCTATGGAAAGCGTTCCGCTTGATATCAAATTGGATAAAAGGAATGTTGGGATGAAAAGAAAAATTATAAAAATAGGCAAGATTATTAGCTTGTTGTTGGCGCTGCTTATTATAGCAGGTCTCATCTTTCCGACGTGGACACCTCGCATTGATAGTGAAAACAGCATAACCACATTAGAGCAGGTTGAAATTAATGGTGCCGGCCATGAAGTCATGATTAGAGGGACAGATCGGCGCAATCCGATTATCATTTTTGTTCATGGGGGGCCAGGGTGTTCCGAAATTCCTTATGTCGGCAAGTATCAAGAAGCTCTCGAAGACAATTTTACGGTCGTACACTATGATCAACGCAGCAGCGGGAAATCCTATCATTTTTTTTGAGGACTATTCCCATCTATCAATCGATGTATTAGTCGATGATTTATTGGCTTTGACAGATTATGTTCTGGAGACATTGGAACAAGAAAAAGCAATTCTCATTGGCCATTCATTCGGTACATATATTGGAATGAAGTCCGCAGCCAAAGCGCCGCAAAAGTTTCATGCTTATATTGGAATCGGTCAGGTGGCCGATACGGTAGCAAGTGAATTGGATAGCTTGGACTATACAATAGAACAGGCGAGGCTGGCAGGAAATACGAAAGATGCGGAAAAATTAGAACTTGCGCGGGGGCTGATCGAAAAAGGAGAGGCCATCACTCCAAGAAATTTGGTCCGCAAATATGGCGGCGCAGCCAGATTAATTGATGATAACATGGATTATTATACTGGGTTCCTCCTCCGTCCCGAGTATAACTTGCTTGATGTGATTCGGTTTTTACAAGGGGTTTCCGCGACACAGGATATTTTAATGGCGGAGGAAGCACGAACGAATATTGTTCAAATCGTACAAAAGCTTGAGATTCCTGTTTATTTTGTTATGGGGAAATATGATTATATGACATCGGCGAGAGCAGCCAAAGAATACTTCGATGCCTTGGAAGCTCCGGTAAAGGATTTTGTGCTGTTCCAACAATCTGCCCACTATCCGCAGTTCGAGGAGAAAGACCTATTTTCAACCTGGCTCAATACAACATGGAAACAGCCTCAGCCAACAACCATCTGAATAATCATTAATGCGAATTAACATATTGGCACTTACTCCAAAAGCGATAAAGCTCTGCCTGGCGCCGGCAGGAACTCTATTGCTTTTCCTATTACTGGCTGCGCATTCGTGCTGAATGGTATGGTGCGGCCTATTTATTAGCTGGCATGCTCAGCGGCGTGTTCCAATGTATACTGTAAGGGTTGTCGGGGCTTTTCAACAGATCCGCATAAATTTTCTGTCTTCTCACAAGATTGGAGTTCGGGTCGTTTGGACTGTCCTCGGACCAGTATTGATAGCCAAGGAGATAATTGCCTATCAGGTCTTCCCATGAACCGAATCGTTCACGCATTTTCTCCGCCGCCTCTATGCTTAACTCTACAGCATGTTCATACGGGATATACCCAGCAATGTAGGACCAGCTTGCGATTTGAGTCGCCCGGCATAAATCCCAAGCAGCGATGCCGTATTCCGGGGATGTAGTATGTACCTTTGCGAATAATTCGACGCCTTCCGTAAATTTGATTTCTTCGGGCGTTGGATTCGAGGATGTTTTCATTTCAGCGATTATGTCATTAAATTCATCCTTGCGTGCAAGATACTCATCCATATACGCCATAAATTCGGCATTATGCCCTTCCGTAAGCAGCCATTGAATTGTCGACTCCGCACTCGCGGCATCGGTGATGCTCCATGAATCTTGGAGAACCTCCTTCATCATCTCTGCATTCGCCGAGGAGGGCTCCACTCCGCCGAATAGCTTCGGATCGACTCCGTTATCTACCGTAATTAAAGCATACGTAGCATTGATGAACGTAATCGTACCGTTAGGCTTGGCCTCCTCCTTCGTCGGCGATGGGGAGCAGCCTGACAAACTAATAACGCTGATGCATAACGCGATGAAAAAAATGCGTGTTTTTCTCAAGATGATGTCTCCTCCTGTTCTCTTCCTATCCTTGCTTGACATGGAATGAATCACCTATCTTATCACACTTTTGTGTCAGTTTCTGTATGAAATATTCCACAATATGCAAAACGGCCAAGCCGCCTGACAGCCAGGCGGCTTGGTTTTAATTGGACAGGGAGTTAACTTTCCGTCGCGTTCAACTCAGCACTTGCCCGCTAATCTTCCGGAACACCTCGTAGCTGCGCCGGGCGCATTCCGAGATCGCGATCGGATGGAAGCCGCTCACTTCCGCATACAGCGTATCGTTCAGCTTCGCCGTCCACTGTTCCGGCAGCCGCTTCGCACCGAGCATTGCCCCCATAATCGAGCCGACCGTCGCGCCGTTGCAATCGGTGTCCCAGCCGCCCAGCACCGCCGTCGTAATCGCCAGCTCATAGTCGCCGCGGGCGAAGACGAGTGCCGCCGCGCACAGGGCGGCATTGTTGATCGTGTGGACGGGATGGTAATGCTTGAAAGCTTCCCAGATTTGTTCCGCCAGCTCCACCTGATCGGCGGCCATCCGGGCAATGGCAACGGCCTTGCGGACATCATGCGCCAGCCGGCAATTGGCCGGAATTTCGCTTAGCCCGATCTCGACGATCCGCTCCGCATCCGTCTCCGCAAACGCGGCCGCAATCATCGCCGCTACGAACATCTCGCCGTAGATGCCGTTCTTCACATGGGAGAACGAAGCATCACGCCAGGCGAACTCTGCGGCCAGCTCCGGGTGGGCTGCCGCACCGTAGGCAAGGCCGTCGGCGCGGATCTGGGCCCCGATCCATTCGCGGAACGGATTCAAATGCATTCGCACCCACTCGATTTTTTCCTTCCAATCATCCGGCTTATCGTATTCGGTCACATGCGCAAAATTGAGATAAGCCTGCGTCTCGGCTGTGCACACTTGTCCGTACGTCAACCGTGCATGCCACAGCTTGCCCATATCCCACGAGTCCCAATCGATCCCTTTCTCCTCCAGCATAAGCAGGCCAATGACCGTATAGCGGATATCGTCGTCCGTTTCCATGAAGCCGATCGTATCCCGCACGCTCTTGCTGCCATACGGAGCGAGCCCCAGGCCGTGTTCCTTCTCCGCCCGGGAATGGGCTGGCGTGTAGTCACGGATGGGCCAAGCATCCGCACCTTCGAACCAGAGCCGGATGTTGGCCCAACCGGGCTTGTCGTCGGTGCCGTACATGTAAGGCCCGATCTCCAACGGCTTGCCGAGCGCGCAGCCGGCACATCGGCCAAGCCACGCCCCGTGGAATTTGTCCTGCCATTCGGCCTCGGTCCAATTGGCCTGCAGCTTGCGCGGGCCCTCCGGCCGCTCGGCACGGATCTCGGCCAAGCCGTTCGGCTCCGTATAAGGGAAATCGGCAGCCGGTTCCAGCGCCGAGAGCTCTGCATATACGGCCATCAGCTTCCCTTCATCCCCGGCAGCCGCCTCCAGCTTGGCATGAAAGCCTTCGACAGGGCAGCCCTCCTCCTCGCGCTGCTTGATTTCCTCCCGTACCCATCCGTATAACACATCCACAGACGCCATCGTTCCACTCTCCGTTTCGCATCTTATTATGCTTTAACCGTTGCAGTATCATTGTAAGCCGGGCTCTATTCGATCGTCCTCCCAAGAACAGCTGGATTATTATCAAAAAGGGCTAACTTTGCTGCATTCGCCCGGTAGTCGTACGGCGTCGCCCCAACCAACTGCTTGAACGTCCGATAGAACGGGGCCTGGCTCTGGAACCCGCTGGCATGGATGATGTCGGCGATCGGCAAGTCGGTGGCCACAAGCAGCCGCTTCGCTTCATTGACGCGCAGTTGAAGCAAATACTCCTTGAACCCCTGACCGAGCTTTTCTGTGAACAGGTGGCGGGTGCGGGACGGGCTCAACGACAGTACGCGGGCCGCGTCGGATAGGGTCAGCGGTTCCCGGAAACGCTCCTTCATATAATCCAAAGCCGGCTTGATGCGGTAATACGATGCAATCGCCCGGCTCCGGTCCTCAAGCGGCGTGAACTCCCCATAGTGGCGCAGCAGCAAGGCGCATATCTCGATAATTTTGCTTCGCATCATCCCTTTATAGCCGCTTTGCTTCTGCCGATCCTCCTCCCATATTTGCCGGAACAACGCGCCGATACTGGCGGCGACAGGCAACTGTCCGGCAATGCGGTTGTGGAACTGCTGCGGATAATAGACGAACGGAAGCAGAAGCTCCGGATCCGCCTGCTCGATAATCATGGCGTCGAAATAGATAAAAAAGTAATTGCTTGGGTTGCACGGATCCGAGGACGCGGCATGCCGCTCCGTATTGTTGACGACAAACACGTCCCCCGGCTGAGCCGTATACCTCTTTTCTCCAAAATAAAACGTGCCTGTTCCCGACAAGCAGTACCCGATTTCCAGATGATCATGCGTATGGAACGGGTCGATATGCGTTCTCGGCGACCATTCGAAAATATAGACAGACCGATCCTTCAACGCCGTCGCTTCCTTTCATGTCCCAGATAAGAAAATAACGGTTGCTTATGTTGATTGCGCTTTCAGTTTATCATAAATGTCTGGAATGGAACGATGGGCATAAGGGCTCGCACGATCGCAGTTGGCGTTTGCATAACCGAAGGGAGTAGAGTAGTATAAAAAAAGAGACCGAACCGTCCGGTCTCAAAAGGGCAGGCATGAGAGGAGGGAAAAGGTTCTGGCAGATCCCGGAATGGCCGAGCACAGCTGGGGATTATTCCCAACCATTCGAGGTGTCTGCGCTGGGCTTGCTTCCAGAGGAATCGGCGCCTACGCAGGCTTAAATGTCGCCAGCCATCTCTCGATCTGTGCCGAGGCATGATGAACATGCCGATTGTCCCGGGTTAGGCGGCTTGCCATAATCCCCCCTTCAATCGATGAGAAAATAAAGGAGGCGGCCGCTTCGGTATCCATGTCCGGCTGGAATTCCCCGTCGGCTATTCCCTGCTGGAGGATGCCCTGAATGAAGGACAGCATCTGGCCGTAAGCTTCCAGTGCCTGATCTCGAAGGATAGGGAAGGAATGATCGCTTTCGATGGCGGTATTCAGGAACGGGCATCCCCCTTTCATCGGAGGATTGTGCGCGGCATCACTATATACTTCGCACATGGCCCGGATCTTGTCCGTTGCCGTCCGGCAATTCTCCAGCGCGGCGGAAAAATGGCTCCAGAGCACTTCGCCAGCATATTTGAACGCTTCGATCGCAATATCGTCCTTGCTCGGGAAGCTCCGGTACAGCCCGCCTTTGGTCAAGCCGGTGGCGTCCATAATCTCTTGCATCGTCGTGGCGGCGTATCCCTTCTGATTGAAGAGCTCCGCCGATTTCATGATGATATGAAGCTTTGTTTTTTCTCCTTTGCGCATGATCCTGGTCCTTTCGGGAATCCGTTCATTACCGTTCAATGGCTGTCATTCGTATACCAATCATAGCATAACTTCTCTGGCAAATGGTAAGGTGGACAAGATGGAACGATCCTGTCAGCACCCCGCTATTGCCGTCCTATTTTGATCCGAGCGAGGTATCAACCTATGTCCAAACGAAAACTATCCACTTGGTCTCTGCTTGCTGTCATTGCCGGTTACATCATATACGTCCTGTATATCAATTACCTTCACGATCCGCAGGCCGCTGCATTTTTGGGCCGTAAATCCAATGCCGCCCGTCCCATTAACGCCCAGGTGTGGCTGCCGGTAATGCAGATACATGTGGCATTCGCCTGCCTGGCGATCCTGTCGGGAGCGGTTAACTTTTTACATACGCTGCTGAGAAAATACCGCCTCTTCCATCGAATCAACGGCTATCTGTATGTGATCTCCGTTTTCGCCGTGGTGCTGACTTCAGGCTATATGGCTCCGTATGCAACGGGAGGGAAGCCAGCGAGCATTGCATTCAATCTGTTGAACATGATCTGGATGTTCATCACGGTGATGGCAATCGTGAAAATAAAAAAGAAGCAGCTGATCCGGCACCGGGCATGGATGATTCGCAGCTACGTCTTTTGCTTCACGAACCTAACCATTCATCTCCTCGCCTTTGCGCTCCATGACGGATTGGGCTTGCCGTATCCGGCCAGCTACACGGCTGCCGTCTATGCTGCGATCCTGCTGCTCTTCGGGTTGGCGGAGATCGTGATACGCCGGATTGGCCGATCTCCTATTGACTTCAATCGCTCTGAAGCGGCATAAGCGAGCAGGGGCGGGGCCTGGAAGTTCGTCCTTAGCACGGCATTGGCCACGACAGGAAGATCAAGCGAACGAATTCACCTGAATAGCAAGCCGAACAGCCCGGGGGACCCCGGGCTGCGGTATTTACCGAGATGCGGTTCGATGCCCGCCTGCACTAATGAGCAGCTTGATTGGCCAGCCAGCCGGCCAGTTCTTCGGTCTGGGCCAGCACGGCGAGCGGATCGTAGTACCAGGAGCGCTCTTCGGGCCATATGTAGAGTTGGTTCTTCTTCACCGCCGGAAGATTGCCCCATATCGGATCGGCACGGAAATCATACACCGTCCGCACGTTGGAGGTCATAATGATATAATCGCCCGCATACTGCTCCAGCACTTCGTCCGATATTTCGGCCCACTGCTTGTCCATAAGTTCCTCCGCGATGCCGGCTGGAGGCTTGCGTCCCAATGCCTGGTACACCGGCTGGCCGCCGCGCCCGAAGTTATCCCCGTATACCCAGGTCGTCTTGTCCGCATACTCCATGATGGAAAAGGTGGCATCTGGCGGAATGGCGGCATCAACGGCCGCTTTCGCTGCGGCTATGCGCCGGTCATATGCGTCGAGCCAGGCTTTGGCCTCGGCTTCCTTCCCGAACAGCTTACCGAAATAGGACAGCTCCTCATGTGCATTTTTCAATTCACCGTAGGGAATGACCACCGTCGGCGCAATCTTGCTGAGCAGCTCGTAGTTCTCGCCGTTGCCGCTAATGATGAGATCCGGCTGGAGAGCGAGGATATGCTCGGCGGACGGCTTCCCGTATACCCCGGTATCGGCGACTCCGGTCAGCGCTTCCTTGAAATAATAATTCTGTAGCGTCAAGCCGGGCGCTCCCACAGGGATGATATCGAGAGCAATCAGGCTGCCCAAATATTCCTCGGCTACGATACGCTTCGGGTGAACCGGAATATCAATCTCCCCATTGACGGTTGAAATGGTCTTCCTTGCTTCCGCTTCCGGCGAAGCCTCGCCATCGCCGGCCGCTGGGGCGCCGGAACTTCCAGCAGCAGTCTGTGCTGCTTCACCGCCGCTCGAAGCGGCGCCGAAGTTGGCTGACTCTGCGCCTCCGCAGGCAGAGAGAACGGCAGCCATCAGAAGCAGAAGCGCGAAGAAGCAAGTGAGTGGACGCTTATTGGATTGGTGATGAGAACACAAAGTTATATCCCCCTTATGTGACAACGATAATCATTATCAATAGTGTCAACAACACTATACATCGAGGGAAGGGGGATGGCTATGCCTTGAAATGATGCCCGGTCATGCATTTTTGTGATGTCAGCGCCCTAAGCAGCTCGCTCAGCTGAGCCTGCGACGAGATCGGATCATAGCCGAAGAACAATTCCGGCTGGTTCATTACATATACCCGATGATTCCGGACGGAATCCATATCCAGCCATTCTGAGGATTGGAATAAGCGCCGGATGCGCTGACGGGAACCTGGGGCGGAAGGCAGCGCGACAATGAAAATATAATCGGCCGTAAAGGACGGGATCGATTCGATATCGGCTTCTATATATCCTCGTGTCGCGATGTCCAGCTCCAGCAGCCGGGAGGGAGGACGGAAGCCGAGATCCTCGTAGAGGATGTGGCATCCTCGTCCGAAGCTGCTGCCGAAGCAGTACGCGGCCTGGGAACCGATCTCCCAGACGATCGCGGTTCCCCGGCTGCCCAGCGCCCGATCAAGCAGAAGATTGCCCCTGCCAATCCGTTCATCATAATGGGCCAGCCAGCGCTCGGCTTGGAGCCTCTTGTCTGCAATGTCGGCGATAAGGCAGAACTGCTCGCGCCAGTTCATCGTCTTGAACGGCAGTCCGAGGACCGGCGCTACCGGAAGGAGGCTTCCGTTCTCCTCCGCCGTGCTGTAGTTGATGATCACATCCGGCTTCGCGGCGGCGATCGCTTCGCAGTAAGCGGCTCGAGTATGTCCATAAGGATTCAGCCTTGGCCCGATAGCCTGGTTGCTTCCGAGCTGCATCTGTTCGAGCCACGAGGAGTAGACGCCCAGCTCGGGCATGACATCGAGCGCCAGCAGGCTGGCGGTATGGTTGAGGTTCAGCGCGGCAATTCGTCTGCGCTTCCGTTGATAGGCGGTGGGGGATATCCCGACCGCCTGTTTGAATTTGCGGCTCAAATAAAAGCTGTCCTTGTAGCCTACCTCCTGGGCCAGCGTGGTCAAATCCGGCGCACCGGTCAAGAGGCGGCGTTGGGCGCTGCGAATTCGAAGCAGGGTCAGATGGGCATTGAAGGTTCGTCCGGTACGCTTGCGGAACGTGCGTGAAAAATGCTCCGGGCTGACATGGGCCAGCGCAGCCATATGCTCCCGCGTCAGGTCGTCGCTGTAGCGGCTCTCCATATAATGCAGGGCTTGCTCCACCCAGTCGCTGGCCGGCTCCAGCCGACTCTCCAATTCGCTGTACAGCTCTGCGAGCAGCTCGATGAACAGCTGTTGAGCCCGCAATGGCTTGTCTGGCTGAGGCTCTCGCCAGGCACGTTCCAACTCGCACGCCAATTGGATGACTTTGGCTGGACAACGGTGCAGCGGCACCGGGTGCTTCAAGCCGTTCGCAGCGGAACCGCCGGCGGTCAAGCCGCGGTAATCGATCAAGATTCCCCGCAGCGGAGAATCCGGGTTCGGCTGCAGCTCCAGCGAGGGCCCGGCGTCGCACAGCACCGCGCTTCCCCGGGACAGCTCATGCTGAACCCCGTTGATGCGGAGCATTCCGTTCCCGCCGCTTACGATGAGGATGCGGAATAGCGGTGCTGCTGCCTCCAGGGCATCGTCCCCAGTTGGTTCGCCCCATTCGGTTACGCGAACAGGAATATAGAAGGAGTCAAGGGCTAGTGTCAACCCAATGCGAGCAGAGGGGGATTTTTGCATCATGCTCTCTCCTGATTATTGATAATCATTCTCATTGTGTATTATACCAGATGCTTCGATTGCTTGGCGAGGCGCTCTGAGCAAGTTGCTTTCCCCCATTGGATCACCCATGCCATGCATGTGGGGTGGCTCAGTCGGACTGCCTCCCATACGGTGAGTCTTGCGAATATCTGCAATTTGTGATAAAAGGTCTATAACACATAAAACCAGTCGCTAGTGGCAGCAAGACTACGGTAAAGGAGCGATCGAACGATGGAATGGAAAGAGATTACGACAGCTGACGAGTGGGCAGACCTGTTGGAACAATCGGCGGAGCGCGGGGTTGTCGTGCTGAAGCATAGCACCACTTGTCCCGTAAGCTCGAATGCGCTGAACGAGTACGAGCAGTATTTGCAGGGCAATCCGAACCGCGATATCGATTATGTTCTCGTCAAGGTGATCGAGTCCCGCCCCGTCTCCAATCAGATTGCCGAGGATCTCGATGTGAAGCATGAGTCGCCGCAAATCATTTATGTCAAAGACAAGCAAAAATACTGGACGGCCTCCCATTGGGCGGTAACGACCGAGCATATGGCGGCGGTATTGGATTAAAGCGGCCATGAAAAAAAATGGAGCCCGTTCCGGATGACCGGGCGGGCTTCTTGTCTATCATGGGTGAACACGAACCATGCCGCAACCTAGTACTTTTTCTCGAATAGAACTTCTCCATTGTCGGAGACGGCTGTAACCGAAGCGGGATAACCTTCCATACCTATTGCGATTTCTGTATAGATGGTTTGATTTGCTCCTACCTTAATTCCAGAAACCTCTCCATTAGGATAGCTAATATAGATTGTATTGACACGATGATCATTGATGCTTCCCGTTACGATATGAATTCTTTTTTTTATGTTGTCAGATATCGTTTCGCTAACCATATTATATATGCTAATCGGGTCATGATTCGTTAGCTTCGTTCCATCCAGAAAGCCTAGCTCATAGTTATCATCGGGCATTTTTTCAGCATACATAACAGCATGCCAGTTCACACTGTCTTTTTCAAAAAGAAAGGTCACAAACCAGGATTTCTCCAAGACATTCACATCTACGACGCGAAAATTTTCTACATTACTTCCATATTTCGTATTTGTGGATGTTGTCAAAAGCTCTTCTAAGCTATCCTCTAGTACATGTATGCTCTTCTCTTCCGTTTCTTTTTCCCTGTTATCAGTACAGCCAGCAATCATACTCACAAGAAAAGCGAAAAGAACAATGATGATTTTAAACTTTTTCATCGTACATCACCTTTGATTTACTATTTAACCCATTTCTTACGTCGTGGCGGCATTTTTAATATTTATATGTATGAGAACCAGCCGAAAAAAAACCTTGCTCCTAAAGAAATCTGGGGGAGTCGCCGATGATATTCAAGGAAGGGAAATTGTGGATGATCATTCCATCCTAGTATAGCACTCGTATAGAGAGAAAGAGGGTAAAAGAGAAACGATGAAATGGCAGTGGCACAAGATCGCAATGGCAGTAGTCATCGGGTCCATGCTGGTCACCGGATGTGGCAACGGTAGCGGGTCACAGAACAGCTCGGACAGCAAGCAGGAAGGAGCCGATAGTACGTCCTCTCAACCCACCGCGGAGAAATCCGCGCCGAAGAAGAAAACGTTCACCAGCCTCGACGGCACGATGCAATTGACCTTGCCAAGCACCTGGAGACAGGATGATGAGATCAACAATATCGTGCCCTTTGCTGCCTACCATAGGAGCCAGAGCAGGTTGGCCGTCGCGAGCAAGGTGCCGAAGGCTGATTTGGAGGACGCGGCGACGTTGGACGATATTATCGAGTGGATAATCACGAACTTCGATGATGTGAAGATAGATGAGATGGAAGTTATTGAAATCCGGGATGCCACCGTTGGGCCTGACGCAGCCAAGCAGCTGGAATTCCGCGGCCTCGCCAAAAACGGCACGAAAAAGAAAAACCGTTATCTCGTTACAGCCTTGGAGAAGGGGGACTATTTCTACCAGATCACATTCTGGACGGAAGACATCAAGTTCGACAAATATAAGGAGGAATTTGAACAGGCCACACAGACATTCAAGGTGCTGAAAGCGAGCGATTCGGAAGCGGCGGCCACAGCCCCGGCAAAGCCGAAAGTGTTCAAAAGCGCCGACAGCCGGATGGAGCTGACGCTGACGGCCAATTGGTTGGCGTACCCGTTAAACGAAGATGCCGAGATATCCGCCTTCTATCCTGCGGGCAATGAATTCGTCATCGTCGTCTCTGACGCGCGCGAGGAGATGGGAGATATCCAGACCCTCGAAGACTACTATGACCTGCTGTATGAGCGGAGCTATAGCGAGCTTGCGCCAGAGGGGTCTGTCGAGCCGAAGAGCGTGGCAATCAACGGCTTGCCTGCATTGCAGTTCGAGATCCAATGGGTCTCAGAGGACAAAACTAAAATCGCGATGCTCATTACGCTGATCGAATCGCCGGAGCAGTTCACGCAGGTGGTTTTCTGGACAATTCAGTCGAAAATCGAGCAGAAGCGCGAGCGCTTCATCGAGGCCGCGGCTTCCTATAAGGAGCACGCCCAGTAATCCATACATGATGACAGTTACGAACATCAAGGCTGGGAGTTCCCGTGAGGAGAGACCTGGTCTTCTTGCTTCTGATGCCTCGGTGGAGATTTCCCCCCGTTCCCGGTGGCTGGGTGAACTCCTGGCCCGATGTTCGTGCCAAGGTCCTAGTTATTTGTGGGTATGCGTTCGCTAGAGAGACAGAAAGAAGGGTAAAAGGGAAACGATGAGTAGACAATGGTATAAGGCCGCAGCGGCGGTCATGATCGCGGCCGTGCTGGCGGCCGGATGCGGCGGCGGCTCGCAGAACGAGGCGGAGACATCTGCGCCAAAGGGCACAACATTCACCAGCCTCGATGGCAACATGCAGCTGACCTTGCCGGACAGCTGGAGGCAGGATGAGGAGTCCAGTCAAAGGGCGCGGATCGCCGCTAACCACAAGAGCAAGGACAGGTTCGTCATCGTAAAGAGGACGGCGAAGGCCGATCTGGAAGACGGGACAACCGTGGATGATATCGTTAATCGGACCATCAACATCTTCGATACGATTACAATGGATGATATGGAAATGCTCGAGATCCGGGATGTCACCGTCGGCTCTGACGCAGCCAAGCAGATCGAAGTCCGCGGCATTGACAAAAATGCTACGAAGGAAAAACTCCGTTTCCTTGTTACGACATTGGAGAAGGGGGATTATTTCTACCAACTCGTATTCTGTGCGAAGGAATACAAGTTCGACAGATATAAAGATGAATTCGAGAAAGGCATTCAGTCGTTCAAGGCTATCTCACCAAGCGCCGCTGAGGCAGAAGCCAGCGATCCGGAAAAACCGAGCGTGTTCCAGAGCGCCGATAAGAGGATGGAGCTGACGCTTACGTCCAACTGGATGGTATATCCAATGAATCCGGATGCTGAGATCTCCGCTTACTATCCTGCGGAGAAGGAATTCGTCATCGTCATCCCGGACGCACGCGAGGAGATGGGGGAGATAGAGACGCTCGAAGATTACTATGACCTGGTGTACGAGCTTAACTTTAGCGAGTTCATGCCGGGAGGGCCAGTAGAAGAGCCAAGAAACGTGGAAATTAACGGCCTGTCAGCCCTGCAGTTCGAGATTCAGGGCGTCTCGGAGGACAAAGAAAAAATCGCGATGCTCATTACGCTGATTGAATCGCCGCAGCAGTTCACACAGGCGATCTTCTGGACAACCCAGTCGAACATCGAGAAGAAGCGCGAGAGCTTCATCGAGGCCGCGGCTTCCTATAAGGAGCATGATTCCTAACAGCTGCCTGTAAGAGTGCCAGCGAATCGGTTGGCCGGGTTTCTCCGTGAGGAGATTCCCGGCCTTCATGCATCAACATTTCCCTATGTCTCATCCAAAAAATCCATCACGATACTCGTAAATTCAGCCGGCGACTCCAAATGCGGATAATGGCCGCAGTTGTCCATTTTGACGAGGCGTGCACCTTCGATTCGGTCATATAGAATATGGCATACCCGTTTATTGAACGGCAGATCGAACTCGGCCTCGATAATGAGCGTCGGGGTGCGAATCTCTTCCAGGCGGCGAATCGCATGCGGGAGAAGCGGCCGGTGAAGGGAGGGCTTGCTGCGGTAGAATCCAGCGTTGCCGATGTACAGCCGTTTGAACTGCTGCTTCCGGCTTTCCTCGCGCGGCACCAAGTAGCTCCAGAATTTTTTGTTCATAAAAATTTCCCCAGCCGCTTCGATGCCCAGCCGCCGGACCCGCAAAAAATCCATCAGGCCTTCCCAAGTCAGGCGGAACGGATAGGATGCGCCATGAACGGATGGCCCGACGAGAATCAGCTTATTGACGCGGTCCGGATATTGCAGCGTGAAGTCGATGGCCGCCGCGCCTCCGAACGAAGAGGCGACGATATGGGCGGAGAATACCCCGCAATAGTCTAGTACGGCTCGAATGTCCTCATAATACGAGAACGGCCCGGTTGGTTCATCGCTCATGCCGTAGCCGCGCTGGTCATAGCGAATAACCTTGTACTGTGCCGCGAACGCTTCCGTGTGGTCATCCCAGACGGACAGATTGCTGTAGCCGCCGTGCAGCAGCAGGACGGGCTCTCCTTCCCCTTCAACGCCAAGACGAAAAGCAACCCCATCGATGACACGCTGGTCAGCAAGTCTCATTGATTTTCCCCTCCTTCTCTTCATGCGAGCATCTGCGTAACGTTCCCTCGTACCCTTGCCATCCCGCCCTAGTGGAGCGCCGAGAACACCTTTCACCAGCAGATTATAATAGGGGTAAACGCCACGGCAAACAAATTTTTCAAAATCGCGAATGTCTGTGGAGCTCTCTCCCTTCGAGCCGGACAACTATGATACACTAGCAGTAACAAAACGAGGCTATAGTAAGGAGAACAAGAGGATGAAGCTGATTTCGTGGAACGTCAACGGTCTGCGGGCCTGCGTCAATAAAGGGTTTATCGATTATTTCAAGGCAAGCGATGCCGATATTTTTTGCGTGCAGGAGACGAAGCTGCAGGAGGGGCAGATCTGCCTGGAGCTGGGCGAGTCGTACCGGCAGTATTGGAATTATGCGGAGAAAAAAGGGTACTCCGGCACCGCCGTCTTTACGAGAATCGAGCCTCTCTCGGTACGCTACGGCATGGAGGAGGACAGAGAACCGGAGGGACGGATGATTACGCTGGAATTCGAGTCCTTCTATCTCGTTACGGTGTATACGCCCAACGCGAAGCGCGATCTGTCCCGGCTGGAATACCGGCTGGAGTGGGAGGAGCGCTTCCGCCGCTACTTGCAGGAGCTGGATGCCCGCAAGCCGGTTATCGTGTGCGGCGATTTGAACGTGGCTCATCAGGAGATGGATCTGAAGAATGCGAAGTCGAACCATGGCAACTCCGGCTTCACTCCGGAAGAGCGGGACAAGATGACCCGGCTGCTGGATGCCGGATTTACCGATACGTTCCGGCATCGCTATCCGGACCGTACGGACGCTTATACATGGTGGTCGTTCATGCCGAAGGTACGGGAACGGAATATTGGCTGGCGGATTGATTATTTCCTTGTCTCCGCCCGCTTGAAGGAATATATCAAGGATGCGGAGATTGATGCGGCTATTACCGGCAGCGATCACTGCCCCGTCATTCTGGAGATGGAGGATCTCCCGGTGGAGTCGCCGAAGCGAGGCGAACATAATTCTTGATGATACAGATGTGCCGCAGCTTGAAAGCTGCGGTTTTTTTCATGCTGGTGTGATTGCGATGCTGCCGCTGTTCTGTGGAGTATGTCGAGCAGCCGTATTCGGTATGCGGATCACGAGCCTCGCATTATCTGCGACTCGATTCCTGCGAATTTACAGCAATTTCTCGCTTTGGCTGGCGCATGCGATAGAATTCCTGCACAACGGCAGCTTTCATCCGTCAGTCTTACAATTTGAACAGAAATGGCCCAAAATTGATGTCGATTTGCAGGCTTCTCTTCTTCGTTACGATGTCGGTAAAAAGCTGCGTTTTTGCCGGATTTTTTGACATTTGATCGAAAAGGGCGTGCTCCCGGGCCACACTAGCCGCAACGCCTGCACAAAAAGCCGAACAAGGCAGCCTCAATCCAACATACGAACTCCTTTTTGAGCCCTCGGATATCCCGCACGGATTATCAAGAAATCGGCACCGAAATACGGCATAATGACAGTAGAAAAACGAACAGAGGGTAGAGGATGAGATGAACGACTATCGAAGAATTCAAGCGGCGATCGAGTATATTGAAGGCCATCTCCAAGAAGAGCTGCACATTGCCGACATCGCCGCCCAAGCGTGGTACTCGCCGTTTCATTTCCAGCGCATGTTCCGGGCCATCTCCGGCTTCACGGTTCAGGAGTACATCCGCAAGCGGAGATTGTCTGAAGCGGCCCAGGTGCTGAGAAGCAACGGCCAGAGCATTCTCGAGATTGCTCTTGCCTATCAGTACAAGTCTCAGGAGTCATTTACCCGCGCCTTCGAGAACTGTTTCGGTATATCGCCGGGGAAGTACCGTAAGGCGGATCTGGCCTGTTCGCGCCAGGAAAAAATAAATTTCATTGACGATCCGTCAAGCCGAAAGGGGAATGATGCTTTGATGAAGCCGACCATTGCAGACTTGCCTGCCAAGGAGATTGTAGGATATGCATACCGGACGACCTTGAATGATGACCGGCACTATGTGGAGATTCCGGACTTCTACCGGGAGTTCGGAGAATGTCAGCGCTATGCGCGTATTCCCGACCCGGCGGCGCCCAACATGGCGTATGGCGTTTCCTGCGAGTTCGGGGACAGCGGCGAGTTTACATTCGTAGTCGGGGAGGAGGTCCAGCCCGGCATCGATGCCGGCCAATTGGAGCCTGGTTATGTTCATATGCAGCTTCCGGCAGGGACCTATGCGGAGTTCAAGGCATATGGGCCGGCGCATACGGTACAGGAGATTCGGGATTATATTTACGGCACCTGGCTTCCCCAGTCGAACTATGACCGCAGGGAGGGGCCCGATTTCGAGGTGACGGATGTGATGAAGTCTTCCTATCCGGACGAGATGAGAATCAAAATCTATATACCGATATGCAGCGGGGAGGATCGGAAGTAACCGGGATATGAAGCAGCGGCGGAGCAGGGAGCTCCGCCGCTGAACGTATCGGGACCGCGCCGCCGGGGGCGGCGCTTCTTATTTGAGAGATGACAAATCACACCTCATTCGTAAACCCTCCCGGTACTTGGCGGGTATAGGGATCGGCCAGACGAAGCTGACAGACGGTTATCGTGAACAGGGGAGTAGGGCTCGATTAGGTCTTGTCGGACATGGCAGTGCCGTCCTCCGCCGGAGCGGCTGCAGCCTCTTCTTGCTTCTCTTCTTTTCTTCTCCAGCCCATAATGACCGGTCCTAGCAGGAGAATGCCGAACTTGACGGCGTTTATCGGCGGCCCATCTGTTTCCATGAACTGGACCTAAGTCGGGTTTCGTTTACTTCGTCGGACCGGAGATGGATGCGGCTCAGCGTGATATACTGAAGCAGACCAATCAGGCGGACTGGGTGTTCATCTAAAAACGGGCGATTATAGGAGAAGAGATATGAGAAAAGTTATCGGGGTATTGTTAATCATTGCCGGGATCATCGGAGTCGTGTTCATGTTCAATCCTGCTATGGCGGGTAAGCCTGGCGAATGGCTCTCACAGGCGGGAGACAGTCTGCTCAACACGGCGACCAAGGAGGTACATATCGAGAAGTCGGTTGATGCGGCCGGGATTAAAAATGTAGCCGTCGAGACCGGAAGCGTGGATGTGCAGCTGATGCCCGGCAGCGCGGACGATATTGCCGTGCGGCTTCATGGCAGGGTCAGCAGCAATGATGCGGACAGCATCAGCTTGCAGGTGACTCCTCAGGGAGAAACGCTCCAAGTGAGCGTTCAGCTGCCCGACGGCGTGAATTTCGGCGTTCATATTTTCGATGTCCAACTGACGGTTGAACTGCCTGAACGGCAATGGAACGGGCTTCAAGTCGCGGTAGGGAGCGGCAATGTCGATGCGGAACGTCTCAACAGCGCCTTAATAGAGGTAAATACGGGAAGCGGAAATATCCGCATGAACGGGATCGAGGCGCGGACCGCCGCGCTGCAGGCCGGATCGGGAGATATTACGACGGGGGACATCCATGCCGAATCCTTCACGGTTCAGACGAAGAGCGGCAATATCCGCATCCAAGATATCGAAGCGGTTGAGATGGAAGCCATCGCTTCCTCCGGCAACCTTCGAGTGGAGAAGTATGAGTCCAACGTGTTGAACTTCCGTACGATCAGCGGAAATGCGAGATTGTCGGACGGACATGCAAAGCTGAACGGCGAATCGGGCTCCGGCAACATTACGATTGAAGCGGATGAGCTGCGGTACGATGCGGATCTGAAGGCGTCCAGCGGCAATGTAACAGTCAACCTGGCCAAGGCGCCTTCAGATTTGGCGGTGGACTTCAGTGGAGGCTCGGGCAGCGGCCGCATCCGTTGGGACGGCATGCGCTATGAGGAACAGGACAAGAATGACCATACGGTACGGGGCGCATTCGGCAATGGTGGAACCATGCTGAAGGTCCGGACTCGTTCCGGAGAATTTACACTGGGCAACTAGCCGCTTCCTATTCGACCTGAACAAAGTTTTAGTTTGTTTTCAGTTTTGTTTCAGGTTGGATGAACATACTAGTACCAACTTCGGCATAAGGAGGTGGATACTTATGAAGCGGACTCCAGCCGTAGCAGCATGGACGACCCTCATGCTTCTGCTGCTCGCCTCTCCGGCCGCGGCAGAAGCGGGAAGCGCCAATGAAGCGGCCCAATGGCAGCCTTCCGGACAGGTCGTGTCGGATACCGAACAGCCGGCGAACGCGGCGGACAAGGGCACTTCCCGGGAAGCGGCCGATACGGATAAGGAATTGGAGCAGATTAAGACACAGATGCAAGAATTGCGGCAGCAGATGAAATCGCTGCACGAGAAAAAAATACAGTTGCTTGCAAAGAAGCATGGCATTGCGACGGAAGGAAAGACCAGCAAGCAGATTCGACAAGAGTTGAGGGAAAAGTTGGGTAAAGAAGGCAGACTGTTCCACGAGAAACATCGCAATATGGAACGTCATGGCGAATGATTGCCGGTTATGCTGAAGATAGACGAGCAGGAGAGTAACCAAGAGCTCTGTTCGGCCCGAGCAGACTGCCTTGCTTGACAAGGCAGTCTGTATCCTTTCTTGAAGGAGCGGGCGCCTGGTCTCATCCTTATTCAAGATCGAGTTCCTGTTGCGGTTAAAACGGGGTAAATCTTTGATAGGTTTCATTTTCTATTGACAAATAACCAGAACGCGTCCGGGGCCGTGAGCATATGATTTATAGTCCGGGCAATGTAAAAACCCGATAAGCAGCGAAGATTCGCTTCCCATCGGGTTAGGTAACCAACATATAAAAATGATTGCGATCCTATTGTTCTGTAGCGTAGGAGGTGTATTGCTTCTCGCTCATGACGCGGCGGGCACCAACATAACGCTTCTCATAATAGTCCATGCTCAACTCATCAATGCGCGTGCCTTTGTTCGTAGAAGCATGGGCGAACTTGCCGTCGCCAACGTAAATGCCGACATGCGATACGCCATTGCCTCCGCTTGTGTCAAAAAAGACCAAGTCGCCAGGACGAAGATCGCTCTTGCTAACCTTCTCGCCGACTTCGAATTGGGAAGAGGATGAGCGCGGCAGATCGATGCTGAATTTTTCGAATACGTAACTAGTGAAGCCAGAACAGTCGAAGCCATCGGTTGTCGTTCCGCCATACTTGTAAGAAATACCCATCAAATCGTCAATCGTAGAATCCATCTTCGTGGCTGCAAAAGCGCTTCCTGCACTGAAAGAGAACAGGAGGCCAAGCCCCAATGCAGCAGTTACCAGCTTCTTCTTCAAATGATAAAGCCCCTTCCTTGCCTGCGAGGTTAGCTGAAGGGTTCGGTTGAAGGTCCCCTATGATCTCTGATCGTAGCGAATGAGATCAATTCACCCAAAAAACTGGTTCCCCCGCTTTCCGGGCATCCGGAAATTCGGCATTCTTTGTCTAAGATTCAGGTTCAATGATATGTAACAAAAATGCAAGAGATATTGCCGCTTTCATGACAAAGTTGTAATAAATCTACGACTTATTGTAACAGACCTTTTTCGCTTTGACAAATACTTTTTGTCCATAAATACCAAAAAAACTTGCCCGGATCGCCACGGCGTGACGAAATGGACAAGTTTTGTGGAATTCAGGGCAAGGATGAACCTCTATCGGACAGAAATAGCCTCTTTTCCCGCCTTATTTGTCTTCCGTTCCCGATTGCTGCCATACCGAATAACGAGAGGACAACCCCCATAATTGGAGCAGCGTGCGGACAGCAGGGAACGCCTGCTGCAGTATGAGCGCCGTCAGCCCCGTCCACAACATGGCCGCTGCGGTGAATAGAAGACCGGACAGCAGGGCGATGCCGGCGAAAATGGCAGACAAGCCCAGCAGCGGAGCCATGCGTCGAATCCCTTGCAGGAGGGCATGCAGGATAGAGAGCTCCGAGGCGGCCCCGAACTGCATCGACAGGAACAACTGGCGGACAACCCACGCGCCAAGCAGCCACAAGGCAGCGTATGGCACGATGTCGGTCATCACGGCCGCCAGCGTCGGACGGTCTGCGAACTGACGCACGGCATGCGGGATGAACCAGTAGGCAGGAAGCGCGATAAGCACGGTCTCAACCCAGTAGAGGAGCAGCATAGGCTTCCAGATCGATTTGATTCCTTCGAAAAAAGCCAGCCCCGACCCGGATTGCCGGGCCATAGAATAGAATACGCCGGCTCGAATAAATGGCGTCAGCAGCAGACGGATGAAGATAAAGGCGGCCAACGTCCACAGAAAGGGCATGTAATCGTTCGTCTTCATCAGATGGAACTGGCTCTCCGCCAGGAACAGCCGTGCCGTCATCTCGGTCGGCGCGGGATCGGGGTACCGCTGCAGGACGGGGAGCACCGTGCCGTCAATGAAGCGATAGACGAAGAAGCCCCATAATAATTGATATAAGAAGAGGATGACTGCGATATAGATATGCTCCTTCACCCAGGACAGACCATGGCTCATATAGGCTTTCATTCGATTCACCACCCCACTGCGCTCGAGATCATTTCAAGCAATTTGACGATGGACAGATTGACGCGGGTGCGGACGGGCTCCTCCACATGCGCCTTCATATAATTGTTGATATGCTTATTCTCCACGACAATCGTATAGAGCGGGTCGATCATGACCCAGTCCAGCGGCGCCGTATGGTTGATCCGGTATTGCATCCGTTCGCCGTCTCCGTTCCACACCTTGCGGGTGCTGGTGCCGTCCGCGAAGTGGAATACAATCGGCACGCTCGGATAATCGGCGCCCTTTTTCACGATGTGAACCGTGGCCTCGTAGCGGGGGGCTCCCTCGCTGTCCACGAGGCGGGTGTCGATCCCCTCGACAGCGAAGTCCGCCATCTGGTTCCCGTAAACATATTGATTGAAGAAATCGGTCCACTTCCGCTCGGTGACCTGCTCGACGACACGCTGGAAATCTGAGGTCGTCGGATGCTTGAAGCGGTATTTCTGCGTGTACGTCCGCATGATGCGGCGCATCGTCTTTTCGCCGACCTGCTTCTCGATGGCGAGCAGGACTAGCTTGGAACGCATGTACACATTCTCGGCATAATGTCTGTGGCCTTTGTATTCCCACGCCGCCAGCTTGAGCGGAGCCGGATCCGTAATATAGCTCCCTTCTATGGCCAGATTCGGCGCGACCCCGAATTCATGCTCCATCAGCTTGTCTTCGGCATAGGAGGTGAAGCCCTCGTCCAGCCACGCTTCCTCGAATTCATTGGAGGCGAGCAGCCCGTAGAAATATTGGTGGCCGATCTCATGAACGACGGTTCGTTCCAGATTGTAGCCTGGACTGTCGTCTTCCGCTCCGAAGGCAGTGACAAGCGTAGGATATTCCATACCGCCTGCGCCGTTGGCCGCCTTGGGCGGCACGACAATGGACAGGGTCGAATACGGATACGAGCCGTACCATTCGCTGAACTTGGAGAGCGCCGCCTTCGCTGCATACAGATATCGTTCTTTTAAATTTTCATGCTTCGGATCGAGATAGAGCTTGATGCGCACGCCCGGTACATTCGGCGATGAGAACGGCTCCTCTACATAGATGAAGTTCGGCGAGGCGGCCCACGCGAAGTCATGAACATCATCCGCGTAGAACTGATACGTCTTGCGGCCGTTCTCCAGCACCGGCGTCTTCGTAGGGAAGCCGGTCGCTGCGACGGTATACGTGTCGGGAACCTGAATCTTGACGCTGTAAATGCCATAATTGGCGTAAAACTCGGAGTTGCCGTGGTATTGGTGCAGATTCCAGCCTTCTGCCGAACGGCCCCTTACCCCGACCTTCTCATAAGCTGCCAGCTTGGGGAACCATTGGCCGGCCATGACGAAATCCTCCGCATACCCCATGCGGGCGAATACTTTGGGCAGCTTCACTTCGAATTTCATGGTGAGCGTAATCCTTTCGTAGCTCTTGACCGGCTGAGGAAGCCGAATTTTCATAAGCGTCTTGTCCTTGGCATTGCCGTCATCGGGCTGGACATATTCAATTCGGTTCATTAAGGACAATCCGTCGGTCGTCTCCAGCGCCGTCAAGCTTATGCCGCCATATCCGTCCGCCGGCATGGGGTCTTCCCGCAGCCTGCCGCCCGACTCCCGCATGAAGGTCGTATCCTGGGACTCGAATGCATTCGGATACAGATGGAAGTAGAGCTCGTTCACCGTTTTTTTGCCCGGGTTGAGCCACGATACGGTCTGGGCGCCTTGCAGCAGATGAGCGGACTCGTCCAATCTGACATTGATATGATATTCAGCGATACGTTCACTGAGCACTTCTGCAGCTGGAGACTCGACGTTCTGTGGAGTAACGGGCTCCATAGCGATGTTCTTCGGCATGTCCGAACCGAGGGAAGGGACCGACTCAGAAGGCCAGAAGCGGACATACAAGACGGAGCTTACGATGAGAAGTGCGGCGATCCAGAGCAGTGGGCGATAATTTTTGCGTCGGGTCATACGATTCTTACCTCCCGTTGACAAGCATCTATGGCATGTATATGTTGGCTTTTTGCGGAATATTAGCTAAAATGAAAATGATTTTGATACCCGGCCTCTCCGCAGTCAGGAGCATCGGGTGAGGAAGGAGTGTGCGGAATGGAATCTTCCGATAAGAAGATGAAGAAGCCCCTCGCGCTCAATGTCGTGAGCGGTACTAAGCATAAAGGATTTGGCGCCGGCAGCATCGATTTGAACAATGTCTCTCCGGTCATTATTGACGAAGGCCGGGCATACATCGATATGGGGGCCATGCATGCGAAGAGCAAGGTGGAGCGGGGCATCAAGTTTTCCCCGAACCGCGAGGATGTGCCGAATGGCCGCCGCTGCTGGATCGTGTGGGTCGCAGTCGATCGGACGGCGGAAGGAACATCCTATGGAGGAGTCACGGCCTGCGAGATGCTCATCGATACGGAGGCAAGACGTGGCTGGAAGATTCTCGCCGACCATGTGAACAATATGGATTACGCGATGAAGCGCCGCATCATTGTGGATGGACTTGCCGCGGAAGAGAAGGCGGCGCTGCGCGAGCTGCTGATGACGCATAATGCGGAATGGTGGGAGCGTTCATCCGAGGAATTGAAGTCGAAGCTGGCATAAATGAGAAGAAGACCTGTATCCCTGCATGCTTGAGGGAACAGGTCTTTTTGTGTGCTGCGGGGAAGGAGAAGCGTTGCCCTGCTTGCCTGAAGCACCTCCGCAGATCCTGCATGACTGCACCATTTTTCCTCTGTATCTCTCCGTTAGGCAAAGAATCCTGCAATTATCAGGCCGTTGGAAAACCCCCGTTTTTTACGAAGGGGTGGAGATGTCCATGAACACAATCAAAACTTGGCAATCAGAATGTTTTCTACTGAGAGTCGAGCTCCACTCTATAAAAATGAAGTGGCTAAAATTCCCATAGACTTCTCAACGGCCTGATTTTACGGGATCCAAGAGACCGCGTTGGATCCTGGGGGCATCATCGCCTTCAGGAAGCATCATTGCCTCCTGGGGCTTGAACGTGTGGAGGGAATTGCTGCTATTTTACAGGAATTTCGGCTCAATGAGGTCAAGTCCAAATTTATGTGTAAATTCCTCAATGAGATTGCCAGAGCAAAAAGATGCCTAAGCTGCAGGCTTGTTTAGCTTCTTCCTCCACTCATGGTACTCTTTCATCTCGATATACTTTTTCCCAGCAGACCACTTTTCGTCCTGCTCAATCAACAAGGCTCCAAAAAGACGAAGGACAGAGGCTCGGTTGGGAAAAATGCGAATGACGCGTTCTCGCCGCCGCAACTCGCCATTTAGACGTTCTACGGCATTTGTGGTGCGCGTACGTATCCGACAGGCAGCCGGAAGTGCCAAGATCGCTGTCGCATCGTCAAAGCCCTCTTCCAAGACCCTCATGGCTTTTGGAGCTTTATCTTCAAATGCTTCTTGTGTCCGTTTTAGCAGTGTACGGGCACTGGTCTCGTCCGCAGCTTCGTAGATGGCCCTTACATGGGCCTTTAATTCATCACGGCATGATTTAGGAGCAGCGTCCAGAATATTACGCATAAAGTGGGTTTGACACCGTTGCCAGGTTACGCCTTGGAAATGTTGCCGAATCGCACTAACCAAACCACCGTGATGGTCGCTTGTAATGACATCAACACCGTGCAACCCGCGACTTTTGAGGTGCGTAAAGAAAGCCCCCCACGTTGCTGCTGACTCGGTATCATCTACGGTAAGTCCAAGCAGTTCCCGATAGCCCTCCGCATTAATCCCTGTGGCAATCATCACTCCACGTGAGCGCACACGGCCGTCTTCCCGGACTTTGACGTACAGGGCGTCGACAATAAGAAAAGGGTAGGCCTTGTCCAGTTTTCGGTTATTCCACTCTTCTACGAGGGGATCCAACTGTTTGCAGAGCTCACTAACTGTTGATTTGGAGAACTCTGTCCCGCATAGTTCTTCGGTGATATTGCTTACTTTTCGCGTTGACACACCATTAAGTACCATCTCCATCATGGCTAAGACAAGGGCCTGCTCGCTTCGTTGGTAACGAGCAAAGAGTTCCGTAGAGAACTGACCGTTGCGGAAACGCGGTACTTGCAGGGTTAATTGACCCACCCGTGTTGTCAGCCGATGAGGGTACGTTCCATTACGGTAACCTGCACGCTCTTCTGAGCGCTCGTAGTGTCCTGCCTTCAACTGTTCCGTTGCCTGCGCCTGCAAAACTTGATTCAAGATAGATTCTAATAAGGTCGCTATCCCCTCATCTCTTGATTCGGATAAAAACAGTTGATGCAAAAGTTGTGAATCTAGGGTAATCTGGTATTGAGTCATAGCTAGATCCTCCTTTGGAATGTTGTCTCGACAACCTCATTCTATACGAGGATCCTTGCTATGGCTCTACTTTTTTGCCATTTTCTTTTTACACAATTATATGGACTTAGCTCTCAATGAGTCCACATCCCGAGGAATTGCTGCAAATCTACATCATTTTAGGCCCTTTTGCTTCAAGCCGAAGCGAAACGGGTGAAATTCCTGCAGTTGTGCAGGATTCCCCTTCTGGTAAAGTCGTCCATATCGAATTGCTGTATTTGCGCAGGATTAGGATTTCGCTTGCCGAATAGGTGTTGAAATCGTGCAGTTTTGCAGACTTCGCTTACCGAATAGGTGCGTGTCTGGAGAAATCGTGCAGTTTGGCGGATTTCGCCTACCGGATAGACGTGTCTAGGGAAATCGTGCAGTTTTCAGGCAATTGGAAAACCCCTGTTTTTTACGAAGGGGTGAAGATTGTCCACTTTCCTACTCAAAACTTGGCCCCCATAGCGTTTTAAATCGATTTTTCTACGGAGAGACGAGGTCCACCACACAAAAAAATGGAGTGCCACAAAATCCCTCAGACTTTCTCAACAGCCCGATATTCGCAGGGTTTTCTTTTCATTCAAGGGAGTTCAGTGAATTGCAGCTTTTTTCCGGACCGCAGCGCATAAGCTGTATGTTTACACTCACATGGCTCAAGCGGCCAAACGCTAGTGAGCTGGCAAGGCACAAGCATCCCTTAATCTCATCGGCGTTCTTCTGCCACGCGGTGGATGAGGCCGACCGGAAGCACAGTGATGTAGAACCGGAACACTTAAAATTTGATTGACAATCGTTCTCGGACACCTGTATGATTACAAACAAACATCCAATCATCCTATGTTTGCGATCTGAGGAGGAGTAACGTGGAGCTTCGTCCGGTTAAGAAACAAACACTAGTAGAGCAGGTCATCGAACAGATCGAGCAATTGATTCAATCGGATTCGTGGCCACTGGGGAGCCGCATCCCCCCTGAGCCCGAGCTGATGCAAGTCTTCAATGTGAGCCGCAACAGCATTCGGGAAGCGGTGAAGTCGCTTATTCATGTCGGCGTGCTGGAGGCGCGGCAGGGCGACGGAACGTATGTCTGCTCCAAGAGCAGCTTGAATGCGATCCTCCATCATCAATTGATGAAGGCGGATCGAAGGGAGGCGGCCGAGGTCCGCTTCTGTCTGGAGCGGGAGATCGCGCGGCTGGCTACGGAGAGGCGCACGGATACGGATCTGGAAGCGATGCGCCGCTGGCTCGGCCTGATGAGCGAATCGTTCCGCATCGGGGACGATGACGCTTATGTCCGCCATGATTATCAGTTTCACCTGGCTTTGGCGACGGCGACGCATAACCAGCTCCTAGTCAACCTATACAGCAGCATCGCGGATGCGGTGCGGCAATCGGTGGATCTGTTCATCAAGCGCAGCCCGCAGCGGGAGAAGATGGCCTGCTTCCACGAGGAACTGGTCGACGCGATCGAGCGGCAGGACGGGAACGCGGCGCAGCAGCTCGTACGCCAATTGCTGGAGCTGAACTTCGATATATCCGAATGAATGGCCATCCGGCAGATAGATGCCTGTGGATGCCTATTCGGCTTACACATAACGTACACATGGAGAGAAGACAGATAGAAACAGATAAATGTAGAGATAAAGAAGAGGGAGAGATGCATATTGAGACCCGCACTGCAGGCAGAACAACCGGTTCCGTCAAATAAAACGTTAGTGATGCTCTTATTGGGGATTTTGCTTGTAGGCGCGAACATGCGCGCCGCCATCGCTTCGGTGGGGCCACTCATCGGCTTCATTCGCGATGATACCGGATTGTCGAACGGGGCCGTCGGCTGGCTTACGACGATACCGCTGATCGGCTTCGCCGTGCTGTCCCCGTTCGCGCCTTCGCTGGCGCGCCGCTACGGGACAGAGCGCACGCTGGTCGCGACGCTGGCGCTCATGACGATTGGGATCGGGCTTCGCGCCTTCGATTCCGTTCCGCTGCTCTTCGTCGGAACCGCAGGCGTCGGCATCGGGATCGCCGTGTGCAACGTCCTGCTGCCGAGCATCGTGAAGCAGAACTTCATCAACCGGGTCGGCTTCATGACCGGCCTGTACAGCATGACGATGAGCATCTTCGCCTCGATTGCCGCGGGCATCAGTGTGCCGCTGTCTCAGGGCGCAGGCTGGGGCTGGCGGAACACGCTCCTGATGTGGGCCGCGCTGTCGCTGCTCGGCCTGCTGGTCTGGCTGCCGATGGCCCGGTCTGCCCAGGCACGGAGCGGCGGCAGCGCGAAGCGTGCCGCCTCCGGCAAGACCGCGAATGTATGGAAGTCCGGTCTCGCCTGGCAGGTTACGATTTATATGGGCTTCCAATCCTTCAATTATTATGTGTCCGTTGCCTGGCTGCCGGAGATTCTGCTCAGTCACGGCTG
This sequence comes from Paenibacillus dendritiformis, assembly GCF_945605565.1. Lineage (NCBI taxonomy): Bacteria > Bacillati > Bacillota > Bacilli > Caryophanales > Paenibacillaceae > Paenibacillus > Paenibacillus dendritiformis. Next base: position 757,645 of record NZ_OX216966.1, read on the forward strand.
GTCTCCCGTCAACGCTGGCTGGATGCTGTCGGTCATGCAGTTGACCGGCATTCCGTTCAACTTCCTTATTCCGGCGATTGCGGAACGGCTGAAGGATCAACGGCTCGTGGCCGCCGCTGGGGCGCTTATCGGGATGGCCGGCTATGCCGGACTGCTGATCGATAACGCCGCCATTGCGACCGTTGCCGTCCTCTTGATGGGAATCGGGCAGAGCATCTGCATCAGCCTGGCGCTGACCTTCATCGCGCTTCGCGCCAGAAATGCGACGCAAGCCGCGGCGCTGTCCGGCATGTCCCAATCCATGGGCTACGCGCTGGCGGCGCTCGGCCCGATATGCCTCGGGGCGCTGCATGATGTGACGGCGGCCTGGACGTGGCCGGTCATCGCCTTGCTCGGCACATCCTCCATCATGGTCGTCGCTGGTCTGGGAGCGGGGCGGAATCGGTATATCGACTAAGTCGAAGCCGCTTCCCGGGCCGATCCCGCTGCGGACAATACAGCCAAACAGCCGGACGACGGCGCAACTCCTCACAAGGAGCGGCACCGGCGGTCCGGCTGTTCTTCATCCTGCGTATTCGGCATGAGCGCCTGATCGTCTCATGCTCGATGCCTCATCCGGTCCACCAGCGCTTGAAGTGCTGCCACCACGAGCGCTTATCCGGCTCCTTCTCGATCGGCTTGTCCGGTACGGCTTCCGGCTTCGCTGAACTATGCAGGCCGCACCATTCTGTCGGCTCCGTTCCTTTGACGAACGTCTCCAGCCGCTTGCCCGGACAATCCTCACCGGCGAGCTGTCCGGAATCCGGATCAATATAGAGGCTGACCACATCATCCGGCACCGTGAAAATTTTGGGCGGCACGCTGTGCAGCGCCTTCTCCATGAACTCGGCGAAGATCGGCGCGGCCTTGTGCGATTCGGTCAGCGAGATGTTCTTGCCCCGGTCGTAGCCGACCCAGACCGCGGTCGACAGCTCCGGGGTATAGCCGACGATCCAGGCGTCGGCATCGGTCGTGCCCGTCTTCCCGGCTACGGGCCGCTTGATGACCGGCGAGACGCGGTTGCCGGTCCCGCCCGCTTCGAATACGCTCTCCATCAGACTGGTGAGCACATAAGCTTCCGCCGGGTTCACGACCTGCTCCGCCTCCACTGGCGGTGCTTCGTACAATATTCGGCCCGCCTGATCCGTAATCTTCAGGATCGCACGCGGGATGACCCGCTTGCCCTCATTGCTGAAGACGCCGTAGGCGGCGGCCATGTCGAACGGACTGACCGGATAGGTGCCGAGCGCCAGGGACGGGAGCGGCTTCATCGCTCCGTCGATGCCGAGCCGCCGCGCCAGCGAGATGACCTTGTCCGGGCCGATCTGCATCAGCGTATGCACCGCATAGATGTTGTCGGAGGCGGCCATCGCCTGGCGAAGATCGATGTCGCCATGATACTTGCCGCCATAGTTGCTCGGCCGGTACACCTGCCGCCCGTCGTCATAAGGAAAAGCCGTCGGCTCGCTCACGAAGTGGGTGGCCGCCGTGATCGCCTTCTCCTCCAGGGCGGCCAGATAGACAATCGGCTTGAAGGCCGAGCCTGGCTGGCGCGTGTCGGCGAAGACGCGGTTGTATTGATTGAGGCGGTAGTTTTTGCCGCCGACCATCGACTTGATGTACCCGTTGCGCGGATTGATGGCGATAAGGGCTGCCTGCAGATCCCCTTCCGCTGGTATTTGCTTCGCCACTGCTTCCTCCGCCGCCTGCTGCGCCCGGGCATCAAGCGTCGTATAGACGAGCAGGCCGCCGCCGTCGACCGTCACTTCCGGGATGCCCAGATCGGTCAACTCCCGCCGCACATAGTCGCGGAAGTAGGGGGCGACGAGCGTATCCGGGCGTTCCGTCTGCGGCCGGAAGGTCAGCATCTCGTGGTAGGCTTTGTCGGCCGCCTCCTGCGAGATATATCCGGTCTCGACCATGCCGTTCAGCACGGTCTTCTGCCGATCCTTCGCATTTTTCATTTGCAGGAAGGGAGAATAATAGACGGGGCCGCGCGGAATGCCCGCCAGCATGGCGCTCTCGGCCAAGGTCAGTTCGCGGGCCGATTTGTCGAAGTAGAGCTGCGCCGCCGCTTCGATCCCATAGGCGCCGTGCCCGTAATAGATTTGATTCAGATACATCTCGAGAATCTCGTCCTTGGTGTACTTCATCTCCAGCTGCATGGCATACAGCGCTTCCTTCACCTTCCGCTTCCATGTCCGTTCATGGCTCAAATACAGATTGCGCGCCAGCTGTTGGGTCAACGTGCTGGCTCCTTGTCGCGCGGACATGTTCTCCAGATTGACGAGCACTGCCCGTGCGACGCCCTTCACGTCGATCCCGGGATGATGATAGAACTGGCGATCCTCCGTAGCCAGCGTCGCGTGCACCAGATCCTCGGCGATATCCTTCAAGGGGACGTGCACCTGCTGCTTCTGGCCCGGAGACAGTGTCGTCAGCAACTGGCCTTGGCCATCGAGAATCCGCGAGGCCTGATCCGTCGCGGTGACGGGCAGGTCGCTTACATAGAGGTAGCCGAGCACGGAGGCAGCCACGCCGATCGCCATGACGAAGGCGGCGCTGGAGCTGATCAGCAGCAAGCGAAGCCGCTTGCGCTTCTTGGTTGTTGTGCGGCGTCGATCCATTATGACTCCTCCTTATCCCCGATTTCCCGTTCGTTCGACATCCATTCACGTTATTTCTCAGTATGGAAAAGAATAGAATCGCTTATTCCTGGCAAGCTAAAAAATCGGATGCCGGAGCACATTGCAAGCGGGTCTTCATCTGTATCCGGGATACAGGAAACAGGGGCAAAATGAGGAGAAACGGAAGCCTGATTGGGCGCCGCGACAGGATTCGCTGCCGGCTGTTTTTTTATTTTGCTAAGACGGGGTGACTCGCGTATAATACAATTGGTCTATTTATACACTGAGCAGCTTGGTGTGATATGTAGATGAAGTGTTACGAATGTACACATGGGAACCATTACGAGCATTTCGGCAGGGACCAACGATACCATTACCGATAAGAAAGAAGGTTGATTCCTATGGAATTGTGGTTTACAGAGAAGCAGACGGACAGCTTTGGCATTACGGCGAAGATTCGCGAGACCTACGTGAATGAACAGACGCCGTTTCAGCATTTGGTCATGCTGGAGACCGAAGAATTCGGACGAATGCTCGTATTGGACGGCATGGTCATGACTACGGTGAAGGATGAATTCGTCTACCATGAAATGGTGGCGCACCCGGCTCTCGTAACCCATCCAAATCCGAAGAAAGTGCTTGTCGTCGGCGGAGGAGACGGGGGAGTCATGCGCGAGATTATGAAGCATCCTTCGGTCGAGAAGGCCGTTCTTGTCGATATCGACGGCAAAGTAATCGAATATTCGAAAAAATACCTTCCGGAAATCGCCTGCGAGTTGGACAACCCGCGGGTTGAAGTGCAGGTGAATGACGGATATATGCATATATTGAACAGCAAGAACGAGTACGACGTCATTATGGTCGACTCTACCGAGCCGGTGGGCCCTGCAGCTCCATTGTTCGAGCGCGGCTTCTATCAAGGCATCTACGATGCGTTGAAGGATGACGGCCTGTTCGTCGCACAGACGGACAATCCTTGGTTCAAGGCAGATCTGATTCAGAAGGTGAACCGCGACGTGAAGGAGATCTTCCCGATCGTCCGTGTCTACGCGGCGAACATTCCGACCTATCCGAGCGGCATGTGGACGTTCACGATGGGCAGCAAGAAGCATGATCCGCTGAAGGTCGAGGAAGCGAGCATTCCGGAGATGGAGACGAAGTACTACTCGCCGCGTCTGCATCACGCCGCCTTCGTATTACCGAAATTCGTCGAGGATCTCTGCAAGTAAGCCGTAAGGCAGGCTGCAGCGAGGAGGAGCATACCTATGAAATTGGATCAAAAATATTCGGGCAACGTGTTCATCTACAGTTCGGAAGATTATGAGAGCGCCAAGGCGGTCATTTACGGCATGCCGATGGATTATACGGTCTCGTTCCGTCCGGGTTCGCGCTTCGGCCCGGCCCGCATCCGCGAGGTTTCGATCGGACTGGAGGAATACAGCCCTTATCTCGACAAGAGCATTGAGGAGCTGAACTACTTCGATGCCGGGGATCTGCTGCTGCCGTTCGGCAACGCGGCGAAGAGCCTGGACATCATCGGGGAGTTCGTGAGCAAGCTGCTCGCTGACGGCAAGTTCCCGGTCGGCCTGGGCGGCGAGCATCTCGTCTCTTGGCCGGTCATTCAGGAAGTATATAAGAAGTATCCGGATCTGGCGATTATCCACATCGATGCGCATGCCGACCTGCGCGAGCAGTATGAAGGCGAGCCGCTGTCGCACTCGACGCCGATCCGCAAGGCGGCGGAATTAATGGGCGGCAAGAACATCTATCAATTCGGCATCCGTTCCGGCTCCCGCGAGGAGTGGGCCTATGCCCGCGAGAACATCAACTTCCATCCGTTCGATGTGGCTGCGCCGCTGAAGAGCGTGCTGCCGGAGCTGGCAGGACGTCCGGTCTATGTCACGATCGACATCGACGTGCTCGATCCGAGCTGCGCGCCGGGCACCGGCACGGCGGAAGCGGGCGGCATTACGTCCAAGGAGCTGCTCGAAGCGGTGCATCTCATTGCTCGTTCCGAGGCGAACGTCGTCGGCTGCGACCTCGTGGAAGTCGCGCCGATCTATGACCCGACCGAGCAGACGCCGATTACGGCCAGCAAGATTATCCGCGAGATGCTGCTTGGCTTCGTGAAGTAACATCGAACGCATCACGTTAATACCCCTTCATCATCTTCTGCCGCCATGCTGCGGGGAGGCGAATGAAGGGGTTTTTACAATAATCCAGACCCAAAACCCTTCACATCGCATTCCGCAACGCCTTTCGGCGCAAGGAGATGAGTGTGAAGGGTTTCTTTATTTTATGGCGACACGATCTCGATGAACTGCAGCGCCGCTTGGGACAAATGATGCTCCTTCAGCCAGATTAGAGCCGAAGCGCCGCTAATCTCCGGAAGAGGGAACGCTTGAATGTTCTCCTCCGCCCAGCGGCCCTGCACGGTCAACGGTACGATGCTCATGCCGAAGCCGGTGGAGACGAGCTCCATCAATAGCGAAATGTCGGAGCATTCCCCCAGGATATGGGCTTCGAGGCGGCGCCGGCGGAACGCGTCCATAATCACCTGGTAGACACCGAGCCCTTCCGTGCTGGGCAGCAGGAGCGGAGCGGAAGCAATGTCCTGGAGCGTCAGTTCCGGATGCGGGGGCTGGAAGGTGCGGCCGGCCAGGAAGTAGAACGGCTCGGCGGGGAAGGAGTGAACGCAGAACTCTGACAGATCGAGCGGAAGCCGGATCAGGGCGAGTTCAATATCCCGTTCCTTCACCAGCTTGCACAGCTGGCGCGAGTCGTTCTGGTGAATCTTGTATCTCATCTCGGGACGGGACGCCCGGAAGGCGCGGAGCCAGTCCGGCAGGCGGCGATCGGACAGCGTGTTCACGCCGATTTTAAGCGTTCCTTGCGTGCCGCCTCCGATATCCCGCACAATCTGCTCGGCTTCCTCCATTTGCTTGAGCAGCATTGCCGCGTGCCGATAGAGGGCTTGGCCCGCCTCGGTCAGCTCCAGCCCTTTGCGGCTGCGGCAGATCAATTGCACCCCGAGCTCCCGTTCCAGCGCCTTCAGCTGCTGGCTGAGCGGCGGCTGGGCGATATGAAGCCTCCGGGCCGCCGCCGTAATCGTCCGTTCCTCCGCGATGGCGATGAAATATCGAAGCTGCCTTACATCCATATCCGCTCCCCCTTGTGATTATCCGCTGTTCTGGTCGGTCTGGCGGCGCATCCAGGCTGCATACGGCGAGTCCGCTTCAGCGTCCGCCCGCTGGGCCATGAGCCGGAGCGTTCTCGCCTCCGCTGGCAGGGCGATCTGCTTGTACAGCCAGCTCGTGCCCAGCCCGGCCGCCTCGGCTTCCGCCTGCCCGTAGGCGTGATAGATGACGGGCAGCTTGGCCAGATAGGCCGCGCTCAGGCACATCGGGCACGGTTCGCCGCTGGCGTACAGCACGCAGCCGGACAGATCGGGGGTGCCCAGCTGCCGGCAGGCGGCGCGGATGGCGCGCATTTCCGCATGATCGGTCGGGTCATGGCTCGTCAGCACTTCATTTACGGCTGTGGCGATGACCTGGCCTTCACGGACGAGGACCGCCCCGAACGGCTTGCCTCCCCGGCGGGCCGTATGCTCGTAAGCCAGGCGGATAGCCTGTTCCATGAACGCCTGATGACTCATCGTCTGCCGGTCCTGTCCGTGCGGGCCGGTCATAGCGACCCCGCCACGATCCGGCCCTGATGCAGCACGGCTTGCCGCATGCTCTTGCGGGCCACCGCCTCGGCGGAGCAGCTCGCATGAACGAGCACGCCTCCCGCTGGAACGCCCGGCGCCGGCCAGACTTGCTGCCCGTCCGGATTCAGCGGGGTAACTCCCCCGGTAATGTAGCCGAGCGCCTGAGACAGTCCATGCTCATGCGAGTAACCGTACAGCTCCGCCAGCCGTCCCGCCTTCTCCAGCATGTCGCCCGTGCCGAACGGCGACCAATGATCAGTCAAGCTGTCCGTGCCGAGCCCGACAGGCACGCCTCGTTCCTTCAGCATCGGCAGCGGCATGACGCGCCGCCCGATCGGCACGGTTGAATGGACCGCGATGCCGAGCGCGGCGAACCGGTCTGCCAGCTCGGCGGCCTCTTCCGGGGAGGCGCTGGCGAAGGCGAAGGAATGGCTCACGGCGACGCGGCCCTGCCAGCCGGCATCCTCGGTCAGATCCGCCAGATAATGCAGAGTGGCCAAGCCGTGCTCCCCGGCGTCGTGGACATGGATGTCGATGCCCGTATTCGTCTCGACGGCAATGTCCATCAGCGTAGCGAGCGACTGCTTCATATCGCCGTCCACCGAATGCGGATCGACCGAGCCGATGAAGCCTGCGCCGCTGCGGGCCGCCTGCCGGAGCAGCCCGGACACGTTGGAGCGGAGCAGCCCGTGCTGGGTGAAGCCGACGATCTCATACGTAAGCATGTCGCGGTAGGCTTCCAGGACCTCCAGACACTTCTCCAGATTACGAAGCTCGGAGACCGGGTCGATATTGACGTGAGCCCGGAGATGAGTGGAGCCGTTGCGCAGAATCAGGTCGAGAATATGCGCCGCCCGCTCTTTGACATAGGGAGCTTGTTCCACCAGCAGGCGGCGTTCCTCTTCGATTCGCTCGAAGATGCTCGAGACCGGCCGGACCGCTTTCCACGGTCCGCCGTAATAGGTTTTGTCCAGATGAATATGCATCTCGCGGAAGGGCGGCAGCAGGAGCAGACCCTGCGCGTCGATCCGCGGCAGCGGGTCGGCCGGAAGAGAGGCCGCCGGACGAATCTCCTCCATGATCCCCTCCTTGATGCGGATATGGAACAACGATGTCGAGGTGCCCGTAATGCGGCCCTCTTCCTTCGTGTAGCCGGTCTCCAGCCGGACATGCGTCAGCCAGTATTCGCTATACATTAAATCCCTTCCTTTCATGTTGATGATATGGGATGAACAAGATGCCGCAGGCTCCGGCAGCTGGCAGGACCGTTATCGTGACCGCCGCTCCGTCTCGCCGGCCTGCGCGATCGCTTCAGCAAGAAGCTTCTCGATCTCGCGATAGCGCCGCTTCGCGGCATGTTCCAGCGGGGTCAAGCCATCCTTGTCCGCAATGCGGGGATCGGCTCCATGATCGAGCAGCAGCTTGACGATGCGCTGGTGGGTGCTCCCGCCGTCGCTAAGAATAATGGCTTCCAGCAGCGCGGTCCAACCCAGGTTATTGATATGATTGACATCGACATCCGAATGGGTCAGCAGCTCTTCAACGACAGCGATATGGCCGCGTTCCGCAGCCGGAATGAGCGCGGTGCCGCCGAACCGGTTCGTCCGGCGGGTGTCGGCCCCCGCCCCCAGCAGTAGGCGGACCATGTCGAGCAGCCCTTCGGCGCCTGCATGCAAGAGCGGGTTGTCGCGGCGCTGATCCTGCTTGTTCACTTCAGCTCCGAGTTCGATCAGCGCGCGGACCGTGCCCGCATGCCGCCCGTGCACGGCAGCCAGAATGGCAGTGCAGCCGGAAGCATTCGTGGCGTTGATGTCTGCCCCTTCCCGGATAAGCGCGAGGACGGTGTCCGTCTGTCCACGCCCGGCCGCTTCAATCAATCGGTTATTCATCGAGATCACACTCCTGTCGGATCAATTCCGGCGGCGCATCATCCGGTGAGGAAGCGTCCAGCCGGTCGATAAGTCAGCCCAATCCCAAGATGCACGGCAGGGGCGCTTGGCTCCTCTGCCTCGATTATCGTATTGATGTCATCGTATCATTGGCTCGTCCATATGAAAAATATATATTTTATTCATTTTCGATATGTTTTCCATATATATATAGGGTGTGCAAATCCAGCCCGCACAACGCAAAAAAAGGAGCCGCCCATGGAGGCAGCTCCCTCTTCGTTATCGAAGCCGGCGTCCCTGCCGGAATCCGTCATACCTTCAGCAACTAGCGTTCATTCCGCTGCCGGGCGCGGGCCTCTCCGCCCTTCCGCCCCGCTTCCTCGCGGCTCATCTTCCCGTCATTGCCATTGGACCGGTTATTCCCGTTATCATCGTTATCCGAATAGCCGCGGGCTTCGCCGCCCTTTTGGCCGATCTCCTGATAGAACTCCTTGTCGTGGGTACGGGAAGTCGCTTCGCCGCCTTTCCGCCCAATTTCCTCGTAGAAATCTTTATCGTGGGACCGGGAGGTTGATTCGCCGCCCTTTTGTCCAATCTCCTGATAAAATTCCTTGCTATGACTTTGGGATGTCGCCTCTCCACCTAACCGTCCTGCTTCTTCACGGCTCATGTTCTTCTGTGCCATTCTGAATCACTCCTTGTAGGTTGTTGAGTTGATTGTGTGAAGCTATTATTGTTTTACCCGCTCACCCGATTGTGAAACAAAAGGAATAAAAACCAATATAAAGAAAAAAACCGCATCTCCTTGATGGGAGATCCGGCGAGGTAGTCTATATATAACGCCTGTATCGAGAGATGAATCAGGAATGAAGTTCCCGCATCAGTCCTTATTCGTTCCTGCTGGCAAGCCTGCAGTTTAGCGGCCAATCCAGGTCCATCTGTCCATCACTTCTTAGGAATCGCACAGAATACGCGGGAACAGACCAGACTGGGCTGATACCGGCTTGAGCGGCCTTGCTGCGATTGATTGAGCCGCCTCATTCCATGTTGCAAAAGAAGCACGCATACCGGATAATGAAGTGATAAGATAAGAGGATGCACATCAGGGATTGAGGTTGAATCAGATGAGCAATGATCACACAGGAGCCGAGCGCGTCCGCATCGCCATAGAGAGCCGGCAGGATGGCGAGGTTACCGTTCTCTATGCGGATGGCGAGCTGTACCGGAAAGGCAGCAGCTTCTATCTGCTGTACAAGGAATCGGCTTCCGATACAGAGCGTCCGGTCGGGCCCGGGGCAGCTGGAGTTGCCGGGGAAGATCCGCTGGAGACCTCCGTCACCTTCAAGGCGGGCGAGCATGGCGGCAAGCTGATGCGCCGGGGCAGCGTGAACTCGGAGCTGTCCTTCGTCAAGGACGGGCGGGGCGGCGGCTACTATCAAGTAAGCGGCATGCGGTTCTCCGTCGTCACGGAGACATCGGACTGGAAGCCGCCCGTATATGAGCAGGATGAAGCCGGAAGGCTGCGCGCCTGGACGGCGTCATGGTCCTATACGCTATATATGGAAGAAGAGCGAGCCGGTTATTTTCAACTACAGATACGGGCCGAGGCCCGCTGAAGCATTAGGAGGAGCAGGTTACATGAGCATGAGTGTAATGGAAAAAATGAACGAGTCTGTCAAAGCGGCGATCGAACAAGCCGTCGTCAAGGCCGGACTGGCGGAGCAATCGGAGCTTCCGGCCTTCGTCATCGAGGTGCCTAAGGATAAGTCGCACGGCGACCTGGCGACGAATGCGGCTATGCAGCTGACCCGCATTGCCAAGCGCAATCCGCGCCAGATCGCGGAGGCTATCGTGGAGCATCTGGATCTGTCGGCGGCTTCGATCCAGAGCGCGGAGATTGCAGGTCCGGGCTTCATCAACTTCCGGATGGACCGGTCCTATCTCTATGATGTGATCCGCGAAGTCAGCGAGCAGGGCGACAATTACGGGCGAATCGGCATGGGCGCCGGACAGCGCATCCAGGTGGAGTTCGTGAGCGCCAATCCGACGGGGAGCCTTCACCTGGGCCATGCTCGCGGAGCGGCCGTCGGCGACGCGCTCTGCAATCTGCTTGATTTCGCCGGCTATGAGATGACGCGCGAGTATTACATTAATGATGCAGGCAATCAGGTCAACAATCTGGCGAAGTCGATCGAGTGCCGGTACAAGCAGGCACTGGGGCAGGATGCGGAGATGCCGGAGGACGGCTATTACGGCGAAGATATCAAGGGCTTCGCGCAGGAACTGATCGAGAAGGAAGGAGATCGGCTGCTGAACCTGCCGGATGCCGAGCGGCTGGTGTTCTTCCGCAGCTATGGCCTGGAGAAGGAGCTGGATAAGATCAAGCGCGATCTGGGACGCTTCGGCGTGCCGTTCGACGTCTGGTTCAGCGAGACCTCGCTGTATGAGAACGGCGAAGTGATCAAGGCGCTGGATGCGTTGAAGGCGCGCGGCAAGGTGTATGAGCATGAAGGCGCGACCTGGCTGCGCACGACCGAATTCGGCGATGACAAAGATCGCGTGCTGATCAAAAATGACGGCTCATACACGTATTTGACGCCGGATGTGGCCTATCATATGGATAAGTATGATCGCGGGTACGATCAGATCATCAACATTTGGGGAGCGGACCATCACGGTTATATTCCGCGGATGAAGGCCGCCATGGAAGCGCTGGGCAACGATCCGGACAAGCTGATCGTGCTGATCGCCCAGATGGTCAGCCTGTATCAGGACGGCGAGAAGGTGAAGATGTCCAAGCGCACGGGCAAGGCCGTGACAATGCAGGATCTGATGGATGAAGTCGGCGTCGACGCCATTCGCTATTTCTTCACGATGCGTTCCATGGACTCGCATCTTGATTTCGACATGGATCTGGCGATCTCGACCTCCAATGAGAATCCGGTCTACTATGTGCAATATGCGCACGCGCGGATTTGCAGCATCTTCCGCCAGGCGGAGGAGCAGGGAATCGCACGGAAGCCGCTGGCGGAGATTCATCTGGCGAAGCTGACCGCAGAGCATGAGTACGACCTGCTTCGCAAAATGGGCGAGCTGCCGGAAGAGATTGCGGTCGCCGCGCGCGATTATGCACCGCACCGCCTCATCCGCTATGTCTATGAATTGGCGTCTCTCTTCCACAGCTACTACAAGGCGGAGCGCGTCATTACCGAGGATGCGGAGCAGACCCAGGCCCGCCTGGCCTTGTTGGGCGCAGTGCGCACCGTGCTGGCCAATGTGCTCCGTCTGGTCGGCGTATCCGCTCCGGAACGGATGTAAGGCAGCGGCGAAGACGAGAATATGAACACGCTATTGAGCCGGTTTCCGCCTGTCGGGGCCGGCTTTTTGCTATGCTTGGAATGGCATGTTTCTCCATCGTCTATTTCCGGTTCTCAGGTATAATAGAAGCACAATCATCATAAGAGAAGGTGAGGCCCATGGTTCACCTGCTTCCGTTAATGCTGGAGCGGGTCGGTATATTGCTGATTATCGCGTTTGTGCTGTCGCGGATGAAGTCGTTCCGGCAGATCATTCAGAACGAGCATGGCATTGCCGAGAAGCTGATGCTGATCGTCGTCTTCGGCGCATTCGGAATTGTAAGCAATTACACCGCCGTCCAGATTCATGACAATCTCATCTCGACCCAGGCGTGGAGCGCCGGCGTCGATAGCGGCAGCGCGCTCGCCAACACGCGCATTATGGGGGTGGCCATCGGCGGGCTGCTCGGCGGGCCTCTGGTCGGGACAGGCGTCGGCCTGCTCGCGGGCATTCACCGGCTGACGCTTGGCGGATACACCGCCTTCGCCTGCGGCATCTCGACGATACTGGCCGGGATGTTCACTGGCCTTATCGGTAAGCGCTTCCGCATTCAGAACCGTTATGCGGCTTGGCATGCGGCCCTCATCGGCATATTGATGGAGGGCGCGCAGATGGGCATCATTTTGCTGGCGGCCGAGCCTTGGAGCCATGCGCTGGAGCTGGTCAAAATGATCAGTGTGCCCATGATTGTCGTGAACGGCTTCGGCACGCTGCTCTTCATGCTGATTATCCAGTCGATATTCCAGGAGGAGGAACGGACCCGTGCCTTGCAGACCCATCAGGCCCTCTACATCGCGGATCAGACGCTTCCCTATTTCCGCCAAGGGTTGAACGCCCATTCCTGCCGGGAGGCGGCCCTTATTATATTGAAGGAGACCAATGCCGACGCCATCTCGATCACGAATGAGCATCAGATACTGGCCCATGTCGGAGCAGGGTCCGATCATCATGTGCCGCTTCAGCCGATCTCAACCCAGTTGACGCATACCGTGCTGAAGGAAGGGCGGATTCATACGGCAAGAGCACGAGAGGAGATCCATTGCCTCAATCCCGACTGTGTCCTGCAGGCGGCCCTCGTGCTGCCGCTCAAGGCGCATCACCGGACAGTAGGCACCTTGAAGCTGTATTTCGCCCGCTCCACGCAGCTCGATCAGGTTGAGCAGGAGCTGGGGGAAGGGCTGAGCAAGCTCTTCTCCACCCAATTGGAGCTCGCCGAGGCGGAACTGCAGAGCAAGCTGCTCCGCGATGCGGAGATTAAGGCGCTGCAGGCCCAGATTCATCCGCATTTCCTCTTCAATGCATTCAACACAATCTCGGTGCTATGCCGGACCGATCCGGAGAAGGCCCGCGATCTGCTGCAGCAGCTCAGCATCTTTTTCCGCAGCAATCTGCAGGGCGCACGGACGATGCTCATTCCGCTGCACAAAGAATTGGAGCATGTGGAAGCGTATTTGTCCTTGGAGCAGGCGCGCTTCCCGGACAAGTATACCGTCTCGACGGATATCGATCCGGAGCTGGAGGATGTGCTCGTGCCGCCGTTCACGCTGCAGCCTCTCGTCGAGAACGCGGTGCGGCATGCCTTCCCCCGCGGCGCGGCCCCGCCCTGCGGGAGCGTCACCTTGCAAGCGTACCGGGAAGGCGACCGGATGATTCTGTTGACCCGGGACAACGGACAAGGCATCTCGAAGGACATCCAGGGGGCGCTCGGCAACCAGGCCGTCGATTCGGCGGAGGGCACCGGAACGGCGCTGTACAACATCCGGCAGCGGATGGCCGAGATATACGGGAAGCAGGCCTCCTTCCGAATAGACAGCGAGCCCGGACACGGGACGACGGTGATGATCGCCGTGCCGATTCAGTTCCATGAATGGAGGGAAGCATCATGCTGAAGGCCTTTGTCGTCGATGACGAGCCATTGGCAAGAGATGAGCTGATTTATTTGCTGAGAAGGACGAGGCAGGTGGAGGTCGTCGGCGAAGCGGACGCGGTGGAGGACGCCTTGGCGGGAATCGCTGCGGCGCAGCCGGATGTGGTCTTCCTCGATATTGAGCTGCAGGAAGAGAGCGGGCTCGATATCGCCGGCCGGCTCCGGGAGCTGGAAGCGCCGCCTGATGTCGTGTTCGCTACCGCGTATGATGAATTTGCGCTGAAGGCGTTCGAGTTGAACGCAGCCGACTATATATTGAAGCCGTTCGACGAGCAGCGGGTCCAGCAGACGATCCGCAAGCTGCTGCGCCTCCACGAGCGGGAGAGCTATCCGGCTTCGGCATCGCCCGCCGCCCGGGCCGGGTTGGCGGAGCGGGAGCGGCAGGAGCGCCTGGCGATCACGGTCGACGAACGGATTATCGTACTGCATGTCGGCGATATCGTATACCTCGGATTCGAAGAGGGGAAGACGGTCATTGCGACGACCGAACGGAAATATAAGGTCGGCGAATCACTGACCCAGCTGGAGCGAAAGCTGAATCATCCTTCTATCGTCCGCGTGCACCGGGCCTTCCTCGTCCATCTGGATCGCATCGTAGAGATTCAGCCATGGTTCCATTCGACCTGCCATCTTCAGATGCAGGATGGATCCCGCATTCCGGTCAGCCGCACCTATATGAAGGAATTGAAGCAGCTGCTCGGGATGTCATGAGGCGTGATTCGGACGAAGCCGGCTCGGGAATTCTCGGTGGCGGTGGCGACGTCCGGGCGAGGGTTGTAATCGCTTGCATTTCGAAGGTTCCTTTTTGCAGTTGAATCAGCATCTATCGCATTCTGTCATGAAAACGAAGCAGGGAAGCTTTCATATTGTATGATGACTCCAATACGATTGCAGGGAGTGGTACACATGAATGCGGTAACGATTGTAATCGGATCGATATGCATCCTGATGATCGCGTACCGGCTGTACGGAACGTTCATGGCGGCCAAAGTGCTGAAGCTGGACGATTCCAAGCCGACCCCGGCCCATGAACTGAATGACGGCAAAGATTATGTCCCTACCAACAAGTGGGTTACCTTCGGGCATCATTTCGCCGCGATCGCGGCGGCCGGGCCGCTCGTCGGCCCGATCCTGGCGGCGCAGTTCGGATATCTGCCCGGCCTGCTGTGGCTGCTTATCGGCGCGGTCATCGGCGGCGCGGTGCATGACGCCGTCGTCTTGTTCGCCTCGATGCGCAAGCAGGGCAAGTCGCTCTCCGAGGTAGCGAAGGACGAACTCGGTCCGGTAGCCGGCTTCTGCACCGGCCTGGCGATGCTCTTCATCATTACGATTACGATGGCCGGGCTCTCGATGGTCGTGCTCCACGCGTTGGAGCATAACCCATGGGGCACCTTCGCCGTCGGGATTACGATTCCGATCGCGATGGGCGTCGGCTTGTTCTACAAGAAGACGGGGAATCTGAAGCTTGCGTCCACCATCGGCTTCATTCTGCTCATGGCCGGCGTCTTCCTTGGGCCCTCCATTCAGGGCACCGTCCTGGGCGACTGGCTGACGCTGGATACGAAGACGCTGGCCATCCTGCTTCCCGTCTATGCGTTCTTCGCGGCAGCCCTGCCCGTCTGGCTGCTGCTGGCGCCGCGGGACTACTTGAGCAGCTTCATGAAAATCGGCGTATTCATCGCCCTCATCGTCGGGGTCTTCATCATCAACCCCGCGATCCCGTTCCCGGCCTTCACGGAGTTCGTGAACGGAGGCGGCCCGATACTGGCCGGTCCGGTCTGGCCGTTCATCTCAATCACGATCGCCTGCGGAGCCATCTCCGGCTTCCACGCCTTCGTCGGCTCGGGCACGACGCCGAAGATGATTAACCGCTGGAGCGACATCAAGGTGGTCGGCTTCGGCGCGATGCTTGTCGAATCGCTGGTCGGAATTATGGCGCTTATTGCGGCGGCGGCGCTTCAGCCGGCCGATTATTTCGCGATTAATTCGGCGCCGGAAGTATTCAAGACGCTCGGGATGTCGACCGTGCATCTGCCGGAGCTGGCACAGCAGATCGGCCTCGATCTGGAAGGACGGACCGGCGGAGCCGTCACCTTGGCCGTCGGCATGACGTACATTTTCACCAAAATTCCGTGGTTCAGCCATTTGTCGTCCTACTTTTTCCAGTTCGTCATTATGTTCGAGGCGGTCTTCATTCTGACGGCAATCGATGCCGGCACACGGGTGGCCCGCTATCTGATTCAAGACTTCTTCGGTGACATCTACAAGCCGCTGAAGCAGGTCGATTGGGTGCCCGGCTCCATCTTCGCCAGCGCCTTGGCCTGTCTGATGTGGGGGTATTTGCTCTATTCGGGCGATATCGGCTCCGTCTGGGCGCTCTTCGGCGTCTCCAACCAGCTGATGGCATCGATCGGGCTTATTATCGGCGCGACGGTCATTCTGAACATCGCGGATAAGCGGAGGTACATGCTCACCTGCCTCATTCCGCTCGCGTATTTGTTCGTCACGGTCAATTATGCCGGCTACTGGATGGTCAAGAACGTGTATCTCAACCCGTCTGCTTCGGGGTACAGCGTATTGAACGCTGCGCTGTCCATCATTATGCTGGTGCTCGGCATCGTCATTATGGTATCTGCCATCAAGAAGTGGATTGAATTGTGGAACGGGCCGCGGGCGAATCTCGAACCGCTCAGCGTCACATGAACGGTGCAGGATCGCTTGTCCGGCAGGCGCTGCGGCGCGCGGGCAATGAAGCAGGAAGAATAGTTTGACAAGATTGGCAATCACAGCTAAAGTAGGACGTGATAAAGAACTTTATACGAAATCCGCTAGGGGAGCCGCGCAAGGCGGCTGAGACAAGAGACGCTTGGACCCTTTGAACCTGATCCGGTTAATACCGGCGTAGGGAAGTGGAGACGGCCTTCACAGGTTCGAGTTCATGCTCTTTTGATGAAGACTTGGCGAAGCCGCTCCATTTCGGGGCGGCTTTTTTGTATGGCCGGGCTGGCGCCCCCTGTTTGGATTTCATCGAAAATGAGGCGGAGGTGCTGAGTATGGCTTGTTTTACCGAAGAACTGCGGCGTACGGCGGATCCGATTTTTACGGCGATTTTTGCTCATCCGTTCGTTCGGGGCATTGCGGAAGGAACGTTGGCGAAGGAACAGCTCATTCACTATGTCAAGCAGGATTTTGAATACTTGAACGCCTTTATCCGGGTATACGGGATCGCGATCTCCAAATGCGAACACCGCGACGCGATGGCTCTTTTTAACGAGCAAATCTCGTTTATTCTGGACAGCGAGACGCATCCGCATCAAAATTTTTGCGATGTCGCCGGCGTGACGTATGAAGAACTGCAAGGCTTCTCCCTGGCCCCTTCAGCCAATCACTATGTCAACCATATGCTGACGGTCGCTCATGAGGGAACGCGGGAAGATATCGTGGCGGCATTGCTGCCCTGCCCTTGGACGTATACGGAAATTGGCCGCAGGCTGCTGGAGGAAGTGAAGCCGGAACCA
The DNA here is from genome assembly GCF_945605565.1 of Paenibacillus dendritiformis. Classification (NCBI taxonomy): domain Bacteria; kingdom Bacillati; phylum Bacillota; class Bacilli; order Caryophanales; family Paenibacillaceae; genus Paenibacillus; species Paenibacillus dendritiformis. The sequence goes on from NZ_OX216966.1 coordinate 774,711, forward strand.
TCCCATCCGTTCTATGAGTGGATGCATTTTTATGGAGATCGGGAGAGCGGGATTACGATGCAGCTGCGCCGACTGCTTGATGAGTGGGCGGAGCCTTTGCCTGCGGCGCACAAGCAGCGGCTGGCGGAGCATTTTGTGACCAGCTGCCAGCTGGAATATATGTTCTGGGACATGGCCTATAAGCTGGAGGATTGGCCGGCGCCTGTCACGGAAGCGGAAGCGGTGCGGGCGTGAATCCAAGATGGGCAGCCGCTTCCCCGCAACACCATGGGAACGATGGCAGAGCCGGCCAATGGATAAGGCAAGCTCGGCCATAGCGCGGGGGACAGCCCCTCGCGCGTAATATGACGAATACGGTCGTCACCAACGGGAAGAGGATTCATGTAATGGCCGCGATGTAGCGCCCAATTCCTGCTATGATGCAGGATTTTTCCCCAGTTAAAGGTTTGGTGGGTAAATTCCTGCAAATGTACATCCTTTTTCCGCCAGAATCCGAGTTTGAGCAGGAATTCCCGGTAATTGCTGTATATTTCAGGCTGTTGGAAAACCCCTGTTTTTTTCGGACGGGTGATTACCTAATCGAAACGTGGCATTCAGAGCGTCATCGCCTTCTGGAGACATCATAATCTCCTGGGGTTTTAACGTGTGGAGGGAATTGCTGCTATTTTACAGGAATTTCGGTTCAATGAGTCCACATTTCGAGGAATTGCTGCACAGCTACATCATTTTAGGCCCTTTTGAGCTAAGTCGAAGAGAAACGGGTGAAATTGCTTCAGTTTTACAGGATTCCCTTTCTGGTGAAGTCGTCCCTATCGAATTGCTGTATGCAGGATTTTGCCTACCGAATCAACGTGTCTTGTGAAACCGTGCAGTTTTGAGGACCTTGCCTATCGGATAGACATTTCATTGTGCAGTTTTCAGGCACTTCGATCAGAGCGTTTGAAATCAAAATTTTTCTATTGAGAGACAAGTCCTAATGAAATGCCCAAAAATCCTTTGGACTTTCTCAACAGCCTGATATTTGCAGGTTTCTCTATTGGAACTCGCACTAACGGGGGACAAAGCTGTAGTGTTGCATCATTGTATGGAAAAGCACGAACTTCAGCACCCGTTCCCGCGAAATGTTGCAGCGTCCCGCAGGAGCAGAAGCGCTGCATCCCGGCAGGCCTGCAAGGAACGTCCCCCGCCTGGAACAGGAATGCCCCTCCGGGAGCAGCTGCGCGGCGCGCGCTTTATCTCCAGGGAGCGGCACACGTCTCCTTGGCAGCCCATCGTTCCGGAGGGAGACGATTGCATGCGCATGGCCCATCCAAGGCCGCTCGCTTCTCGCAGCGGACAGGGATAGGCATAGGCGATGGGCTACAGCCGCTCGGCTTCCTTCAGCAGCCGGACAACGTCTACCTCCCCCGGCACCTTGGCCTGGACGTTCCGGCTCTTGCGGCTGCGGATCGGATTGGCCGTCCGCCGGAGCAAGGCCTTGATCTCGCCCGGCTTCAAGCGCGGCCGCATGGCAAGCAGCAGCGCGATCGCACCGCTGATGTGCGAGGTGGCCATCGAGGTGCCGCTCATCTCGTGGTATTTGCCCTTAATCCAGGAGGACACGATCTTCTCGCCGGGGGCGTAAATATCGACGAATTGCCCCCGGTTGCTGAACGGCGCAATCCGCCGCATGCGATCGGTCGCCCCGACGGAGATCGTCTGGGGATAGCGGGCCGGGTAATCGATGGACTTGCGCTTCGCGTCGTTCCCGGATGAAGCGACGACGGTGACCCCGGATTGATAGGCCTGGGTCACCGCTTGCAGCAGCGACTTGCTGCGGGATTTCATGCCGAAGCTCATATTGATGATGTGCATCCCGTTGCGGACGCACCATTCAATGCCGTTGATAATATCAGACACATAAGCAGCCCCGTTCTCATCAAATGATTTTACGGGATGGATCAAGGCGCGGGGAGCCACGCCGATAATGCCGTACATTTGATTGGCCGCAGCTATCGTGCCCGCAATATGGGTGCCATGACCGTTATCATCATACGGCGGCATGCCGCGGTGAACGAAGTTGACTCCGCGCATGAGCGACTGGCGGAGATCGGGATGGCGGTAATCGGCGCCGGTATCGATCACGCCGATATGCACGCGGTGGCCGGTGGTCGTTCCCCATGCCTGCGGAGCCTTGATCTGCCGCACGCCCCACGGAATGCCCCGCTCCCAGGAGACCGGCCTGTGGGAGGCGGCTTGAATCGCGATCAACGCGTCGTCCTCTATCGTGAACTCGTTCGGATACCGTGACAGCAGCTGTGCAACCGATTCGGGAACCGGACAGCTCCAGGCGCGGATGAGCGGAAGTTCGCGGATATGCTGGAGCTCGGGCCGATCCCGGCGAAGCGTGTGGAGCGCCTCGCCGAATGCGGCGAACCGCTCCGGCCGATGGAAGCGAATCAACTGCTTCGCCGCAGGCCGTCCGCTGAAGGACATCTCTTGAAGCAACATGTGCAATAAGGCCGTCATATCCAATGTCGAGTCCCTCCCGACAATTCCTTGTGGGGTATCGTATGCCAAGGGGAAGAGGGTGGACTGGGGTAGCTGCCTTTTTTGCGAAAGTTAGGCCTTCTTCCGTGTCAAAAGGCGGCTGCGGACATAGGATGAAGAAGAGCCGGCGAAGGGCTTTGCACACGGTAGACGAGGTGTAAACCAGTCTGTGGTGCGGATACAGTCGAACGCGAAGGGATGCCCTTCGCGTTTCTTTTTTTCATCTGTGGCAGGGAAAGCAGACATACATGTGGCATTTTTTTGTCCGCGTCGGATAAACTTGCTTTTTCATGGAAAATCGGTTTTACTTAGGTGTGAAACTGGATATGATCGTAGTTATCCGTTTGAACCTTTGAGAGAGGATGTGTCCTTATGAGCACCCCGTTGGAATTGAAGTTAGATCCCGACAAAGTGCAAGAAATGCCGATGGTGGATATTGCTTTCCTCGTACTGAAAGCAGCCAACACGCCTTTCTACTACCGTGATCTGATGAATGAAGTTGCGAAGCTTCGCGGACTCAGCGAAGAGCAAATTAATGATGTCATTGCACAGTTATATACGGAAATCAACATTGATGGCCGCTTCGCGTGCGTAGGGAACAATCTCTGGGGCTTGAAGCGCTGGTATCCTGTCGATCGCTCCGAAGAGTCGATGGGCACGAAGCGTCCTCGCATCATTAACGATGACGACGATGATCTGGAAGATGACGATATTTTCGTCGAAGAGGACGACAGCTACAACAATGAGGAAGACTTCGACTTCGTGGACGAAGACAGCGAAGACGATGAAGAAATGTATGTGGATGAAGAAGAAGATACGGAAGTAGAAGAGGAAGTCATTATCGATGAGGAAGAGATCGATGAAGACAACCCCGACGAGGAAGAAGAGCCGGAAATGGAAGAGGATGCCGATCGGTAATCGGAATCCGCGCCTGCGGCTGTGATGGACCGTTTGCTTATGATTCCCGAGCGATCTCCCTGGGGGCGCTTCGGCGGGAAGATAAGCAAACGGTTTTTTATCGGAACCGCTGCTCTGCTCGCGGCTTGTCATGCCCCTTGTCCCGCTTGCCGGGGCTGGGCCGCTGCCGCCTGGAAGCGGCGGAAATCCCCTCCTTCCGCTGGGTCTATCTGGATCCTGGCGAAGCCTCGATCAATTGCCTGGAAAATCCGTAAACGTTCCCTTGACACGGCATGTCCTACAGAGTAAACTAGCATATGGGCTTTTGATTTGTTTGTAATTGAATAGGTTGATTGACGCTAAAAGATGAAAGTGCCCCGTGACACTACGGGAGTCACTTTTTTATTTTTTTATTGACATTTTTTCATCAATTTTTCTCGTGCAAATGGGTTACGATAACATCAGGCAGCATGTGATTTCTTCGAACCCTGACTCAAGAGTCAAAGCCTCCCGAGAACATGTCTTGTATGCATTTGATCATAGGAGGGTTTCACCAGTGGCAAAGTATATTTTTGTGACGGGCGGCGTTGTATCTTCTCTAGGCAAAGGGATCACCGCAGCGTCCCTGGGAAGATTGCTGAAGAATCGGGGGCTGAAGGTTACGATCCAAAAGTTCGACCCCTATATTAACGTAGATCCGGGTACGATGAGCCCGTATCAGCATGGCGAAGTGTTCGTTACCGACGACGGAGCAGAGACCGATCTCGATCTCGGGCACTACGAGCGCTTCATCGACATCAACCTGTCGAAGAACAGCAATGTTACGACCGGCAAGGTTTATTCTTCGGTTATCTCCAAAGAACGCCGCGGTGAGTACCTGGGCGGCACCGTTCAAGTGATTCCGCATATTACGAATGAGATCAAGGAGCGCGTCTTCCGTGCCGGCAAGGAAGCCGGTTCCGACGTGGTTATTACCGAGATCGGCGGCACCGTCGGCGACATCGAGAGCCTTCCGTTCCTGGAAGCCATCCGCCAGATTAAGAGCGATGTCGGCCGCGACAACGTCATGTACATCCATGTCACTCTGATTCCATACATCAAGGCTGCCGGCGAAGTGAAGACGAAGCCGACACAACACAGCGTGAAGGAACTGCGGAGCATCGGGATTCAGCCGAACATGCTCGTATGCCGGACGGAGCACGCTTTGTCCGAGGATTTGAAGCGCAAGATCGCGCTCTTCTGCGATATTGATGCCAATGCCGTCGTGGAATGCCGCGATGCCTCGACTTTGTATGAAGTGCCGCTGATGCTTCGCGATCAAGGCATGGATGACATTGTCGTCAATCATTTGAAGCTGGAGACGCAGCAACCGGATATGACCGAGTGGATCAAGCTCGTCGATCGCGTGAAGCAGCTCCAGGGACAAGTCGAGATTGCGATCGTGGGCAAATATGTCGCTCTGCACGATGCGTACCTGTCAGTCGTCGAAGCATTGGCGCACGCAGGGTTCGATGCGAATACGGAAGTGAACATCCGTTGGGTTAACGCAGAGGAGATTACGGACGACAATGCACGGGAGCGTCTCGAAGGCGTCCACGGCATTCTGGTGCCGGGCGGCTTCGGGGACCGGGGCATTGAAGGCAAAGTATCCGCGATCCGCTATGCGCGCGAGCAGAAGATTCCGTTCTTCGGCATTTGCCTCGGCATGCAGGTGGCGGTGATCGAATATGCCCGTTCCGTGCTGGGCATGACGGGAGCGAACAGCTCGGAGATCAATCCGTCGACCGATTACCCGGTTATCGACCTGCTTCCGGAACAGAAGGACATCGAGGATCTGGGCGGAACGATGCGTTTGGGACTATATCCGTGCAAGCTTCAGGAAGATTCGCTTGCGATGGCAAGCTATCAGGACGAGCTGGTGTATGAGCGCCATCGTCACCGTTATGAATTCAACAATGAATACCGCGAAGCGATGGAGCGCGCCGGGCTGAAGTTCAGCGGCACGTCTCCGGACGGGCGGCTGGTCGAGATCGTGGAGCTGGCTGACCATCCATGGTTCCTGGCGGTGCAATTCCATCCGGAATTCACCTCCCGTCCGAACCGCCCGCAGCCGCTGTTCCGGGAGTTTGTCCGGGCGGCCGTGGCGCACCGCGGATAATGATCCAGGCGGAAATTCCCATTATGGGGATTTCCGCCTATTTTTTGCACTTCGTAAGGGGAAGTTCATGTTTTTCCGTATTTCAAGCAGGATTTTAATATATCAAGGCGAATAAGTACCATTATTCTTGCTTTGGAAAAAAAAGCATGTTCATACGAGGCGACGCCTGTCTTAGCGGATGCACTCGCTCTTGTTACACGATGGGAGGGGTACCAGTTGGATAAGAAGAAAGTATTGATAGTCGATGATCAAAACGGTATTCGAGTTCTTCTGATGGAAGTATTCAGCAGTGAAGGGTACTCGACTTACCAAGCTTCCAACGGGAAGATTGCATTGAACATCGTGCGTGAGGAATCTCCGGATATTGTCTTGCTGGACATGAAGATTCCGGGCATGGACGGCTTGGAAATTTTGAAGCAAATTAAGAAGATGGAGCCGCAGATGAAAGTGATTATGATGACAGCCTACGGAGAGCTGGATATGATCAAGGAAGCGACCGATCTCGGCGCGATCATGCATTTTACGAAGCCGTTCGACATTGATGAGATGAGAGTGGCGGTGAACATGACGCTTCAACAGGACCATTCGGCGGCGAACCCGGCGAATATGACGACATGACCCGATAGACAAGGCAATGACATAGGTTTGAACGATGCTGGGCGCTGACACCCGGCTTCTTTGTTTTGCGGGCACGAATGAATGGCAAATGGCGGTTTGGCGGCAGTCTTGAAGCGGCAGGGTTTGTCAAGAGGTTGTTTACTTTTTTACGGTCAAATGTGATATAATAACACCGTACTGGATGTCGGCTAACTACAAGAAATACAGACAAAGACAACTTCTTAGGAGGATGGAGACCATGCCATTAGTTTCGATGAACGAATTCCTGCCAAAAGCAAAAGCGGGCAAATTTGCGGTGGGCCAATTCAACATTAACAACCTAGAATTCACTCAAGCGATTACGGAAGCAGCCATGGAAGAAAATGCGCCAATTATTTTCGGTGTATCCGAAGGGGCATTGCGTTACATGGGAATGGAATATACGGTTGCCATGGCGCAAGCGGCTGCGAAGAAATCCGGCTTGCCAATCGCTTTGCATCTTGACCACGGCAGCACTTTTGAAGTCGCTATGGCTTGTATCCGTGCAGGATTCTCTTCCGTCATGTTCGACGGATCCCATCATGCATACGAAGACAACATTCGCTTGACCAAGGAAGTCGTCAAAGCGGCTCATGCGATGGGCGTATCCGTCGAGGGCGAATTGGGAACTATCGGCGGGGTCGAAGACGACCTGGAAGTGGATGAAGCATCCGCACAGCTGGCTAAGCCGGAAGAAGCGATCCGTTTCTACGAAGAAACGGGCGTAGACGCACTGGCGATTGCGGTAGGTACAGCTCACGGCATGTACAAAGGCGAGCCAAAACTTCATTATGATATCATTGAAGCGGTAGCTTCCAAAATCCCTGTGCCGGTTGTGCTTCATGGCGGTTCCGGGGTGCCTGATGAATCCATCCGCAAGGCAATCGCGGCAGGTGCCGGCAAAATCAACGTGAACACCGAGAACCAAGTTGCTTGTACGGCAGCGATTCGCGAAGCATTGGCGAAGGATGCCGATGTTATCGACCCTCGTAAATATTTGACTCCGGCTCGTAAAGCCATGGTCGAAGTCGTTCGCGGCAAAATTCGCTTGTTCGGCAGCAACAACCAAGCGTAACAAGCGCAATTCCATAGTTAATACTTACGTTTACGAATGCGGGAATAGCACCGGTTCGCCGGTGTTCTTCCCTTTTTGCATTATGGGGAGCCGATATTGGCCGGATGTCGCCGGCTATCGGGGTTGTCAGCAACGCATGGGAGGAACTGGCTTGTCATGGAGAAGTTAATGATTAGCGGCGGTCGGCCGCTTCGAGGCGCCGTGCAGATCAGCGGTGCCAAAAATAGCGCGGTAGCGCTTATTCCTGCAGCAATCCTTGCGGAGACGGAAGTCGTACTGGATAATTTGCCCGAACTGAGCGATGTCGCCACTTATATGGAGATCTTGACGGAGCTTGGCGGACAGGTTAGCTGGGAAGGTTCCTGTCTGCGCATCGATCCGTCGCGGATGATTTCGGTACCGATGCACAATGGACCCGTTAAAAAACTGCGGGCCTCCTACTATATGATGGGCGCGCTTCTGGGCCGGTTCGGCGAAGCGACCATCGGCATGCCGGGCGGCTGCAATTTCGAGCCTCGCCCAATCGATCAGCACATCAAAGGTTTTGAAGCTCTCGGCGCGACGGTGACGAACGATCACGGATCCGTCCATATTTACGCGCGGGAACTTCGCGGCGCCAAGATCTATTTGGATGTCGTCAGTGTTGGGGCGACCATTAATATTATGCTTGCGGCCTCACGCGCCAAGGGCACTACAATTATTGAAAATGCGGCCAAAGAGCCTGAAATTATAGATGTTGCCACACTGCTTAATGCGATGGGCGCCCGCATCAAGGGAGCGGGCACGGAGACGATCCGCATTGAAGGCGTGGACAGCCTGCGCGGCTGCACGCACTCGATTATTCCGGACCGCATTCAGGCGGGAACGTATATGATTGCGGCTGCGGCCACCTGCGGCGATATTCTGATCGATAATGTTATTCCTAAACATCTGGAAGCCCTTACGGCGAAGCTGGAGGAAATGGGCGTGCGCGTTATCGAGGGCGATGAGTCGCTCCGCGTTATCGGCCAGCCCGAATACAACAGCATCGATGTGAAGGCGCTTGTCTATCCCGGATTTCCGACAGATCTCCAATCCCCGATGACCAGCTTGCTGACGCAAGCCAAAGGGGTGAGCATGCTGACGGATCTCGTATACAGCAGCCGCTTCAAGCATGTCCCGGAATTGGCCCGCATGGGAGCCAAAATACGGGTTGAAGGGCGAACCGCCGTCATCGAAGGCACGAAGCTGAATGCGGCGAAGGTGAGAGCTTCCGATCTGCGTGCCGGTGCCGCGCTCGTCATTGCCGGTTTAACGGTAGATACCGATGTCACGGAGATTTCAGGAGTGGAATTTATCGACCGCGGGTATGATCATCTTGTGTCCAATTTGCGCAATCTTGGCGCTGATGTATGGCGTCAGGTGGAATAAATCGATTCTGTTGGGGTAAAGATAGGTTAATAATAGATTGATATGGGCACAATCCATACAGAAGAAGATTTCTATTTCTACGTTATATCAACCTATGACGAAGAATTGGCTGCCTCTGGCCCACCATCTTCTCATCTTCATTCCGTCCACGATTTCTTTCCGGTGAAACAGCCCATCAATACAATGACATAGATAAAAGAGCAATTGCTGTATTCCCGTGTTGAATAAGGGAAATGGACTTCTTGATACGACATTGTCCGCATTTTATAACAGAATAGGAGTTGTATTCATGGATTTACAAATTTCCGATTTGGAAACGAAGAAATTGACCGAATTATACAAGCTGGCGAAGGAGTTCCAAATTCCGGGCTACGGTCAATTGAAGAAAAAAGAATTGATTTTCGCGATTTTGCGCGCGCAAGCGGAGCAGGGCGGCTACATGTTCATGGAGGGCGTCCTTGACATTTTGCCGGAAGGCTTCGGCTTCCTCCGGCCGATCAACTATTTGCCGAGCGCGGAAGATATTTATATCTCGCAGTCGCAAATTCGTAGATTCGATCTGAGAACGGGGGATGTCGTCTCAGGCAAGTGCCGTCCTCCGAAAGAGAACGAGCGCTACTTCGGTCTGTTGCAGATCAATGCCGTGAATGGCGAAAATCCAGAAGATGCCGCGCAACGGCTGCACTTCCCTGCATTAACTCCTCTTTACCCGCAGAAGAAGCTGGTGCTCGAAACTTCCCCATCCCGCATTTCAACACGGATTATGGATTTGATTGCTCCTGTCGGCTTGGGACAGCGCGGCTTGATCGTCGCACCGCCTAAGGCCGGGAAGACGCTTCTCTTAAAAGAAATCGCGAACAGCATCTCGGAGAACAATCCTGAAATTGAGCTGTTCGTGCTTCTGATCGACGAGCGCCCGGAAGAAGTCACCGACATGCAGCGTTCTGTCAAGGGAGAAGTTGTGGCATCCACATTCGATGAAGTGCCTGAAAATCATATCAAGGTCGCCGAGCTGGTGCTTGAGCGTGCGCTTCGCCTTGTGGAGCACAAGAAGGACGTAGTCATCCTGCTGGACAGCATCACCCGGCTGGCACGGGCCTATAACCTGGTCATTCCGCCATCGGGCCGGACGCTGTCGGGCGGTATCGATCCGGCTTCCTTCCATCGTCCGAAGCGATTCTTCGGTTCGGCGCGCAATATCGAGGAAGGCGGCAGCCTGACCATTCTGGCGACGGCACTGATTGAGACTGGGTCGCGCATGGATGATATCATCTACGAGGAATTCAAAGGCACAGGCAACATGGAGCTCCATCTGGATCGCAAATTGGCGGAACGCCGTATTTTCCCGGCCATCGATATCCGACGCTCCGGCACGCGCCGCGAGGAGATGCTGCTGTCGAAGGAAGAGCTCGACAAGCTGTGGATGATTCGGAAAAATATGAACGAAACGCCGGAATTCATCGATCAGTTCCTGAAGAAGCTGCGTGATACGAAAACGAACACGGAATTCCTGGCTACCTTGGATACGAACGGCAATACGCCGACGCCGACGCGCCGTACCCGAAGCACTTCAGTCAGCTGATAGAGTTCAGCGGAGATAGCTTCGTCGAGCTGCTCGGCAGACGCGATGGCTCTTCCCGATGCGCTACTTTCCGGTTGCGCTGGTGGGCGGGCCGTGCTATAATTCATTATTGTTCTATATAACTCTGGGAACGCAAAGGGCTCAGGGCGGAAAGAAGGTGAATTCGAATGAATGAAGCGATTCAACCAAAATACCACATTACAACGGTAACTTGCGCATGCGGTAATACGTTCGAAACAGGTTCGGTTAAGGAAAACCTGAAGGTAGAGGTATGCTCGGCTTGCCATCCGTTCTTCACAGGCAAACAGAAGTTTGTTGATGCAGGCGGTCGTGTGGATAGATTTAAGAAGAAATATGGCATGTAATACGTTAAATATAGACTCTCTTGCTGGTAACAGCGAGGGGGTTTATTTTTTTATGCAGACTCGCCGCTGAGCACAAAATGTCAAAACCGCATCCGGTTCGGCCGGGTATGATAGAGAGGAAAGCCGGGATGTCAGAAAGGAGGCACGGTCATATGGAAGGAACGGAGCATGAGCGGTGGATACGCCGCGCGGTGGCTTATATTGAACGGCATCTGACCGATGACGTGAATTTTGATGATGTAGCCCGCCATACGGCAGTGTCCCGCTTTCATCTGCATCGCGTATTCCAGCGGCAGCTGGGTTACAGCGCGGCTTTCTATTTGCGGGAGCGCCGTCTCGCCCGCGCCGCGGCCGATCTGCTCCGGACGAACAAGCGGATTCTGGATATCGCGCTCGAATACCGCTTCGCCGGGCAGGACTCCTTCACGCGCGCGTTCAAGCGCGCATACGGCATGACGCCGCACCAATACCGGAGCGGCTTCCGGATATTCCATCGAACGGAGGAGAGATTGACGTTGAGTGATGTATTTCATGATGATGCGCAGCCGTCCAACCCGCTGCGTGCTCCGCAGACCGCGCCCCCGGGATGGCTCATTACCGGACTCTACCCCCATGAATACACGGCAGGCATTGATCGGGTTCAGGTGCATCGTGGCAAGGCGTCCGGCACGCTGCGGGGAGACGCGGCGGCCAAGCCGGACGGCTTCGGCACCCTGATGCAGATGTTCGATGCCGGGCAATATAGAGGACGGAGAATCCGGCTCAACGGATTTATGAAGTCGGAACAGGTGAAGAAGCATGCTGGGATGTGGATGCGCGTGGACGGGCCGGAGGAGCTGGTGCTTGCCTTCGACAATATGACCGCCCGTCCGATACAGGGAACGACCGGTTGGGCGCTGTATACGATCGTGCTGGACGTGTCCGAACAGGCGGAGGCGATTGCGTTCGGGGTGCTGCTCAGCGGACCGGGGCAGATTTGGATAGACGGACTGCGCTTCGAGGAGGTCGACGAGACCGTCCCGGTTACCGACATGCTGCCGGACATGGGGCAGTCTCTGCCTGCCGCTCCGGTCAATCTTGACTTCGAGGCGGAGCTCTCCGCTCCGGGGCAGGAGTGACATCATGGCCGAGAAGCTGTTCGGATTCGGCTTAGGATATCTGCTCCGGCTCGTGCGGGGCGACCAGTCCCTCACGCTGTTCATCGCAGCGGGGGCGATGATGCTGCTGGCCGCCGCCGTAGAGGTGTGGGGGAAGCGGCGCTATCAAGCTTGGTTACATGCGGAACGAGGCGGGCATCCCCCGCATGAGGCGAAGCTGTCCAGCCTCGCAGCCGATAGCCTGCTGTCGATGGCGGGAGCGCTCGTCGCGTGGGGCGTCATCTATGGACTGCTGGCCCTGGCCAAGGGGGCAATTCCGGCATGGGACTGGCCGGAGCAGACGGATGCGAATCCGGCCCTGGCATGGCTAAGCCTGCTTGTCGCGTACAGCATCATTATCGGCCTCGGCTGGCTCCATCTGCTGTTCGTCGGCCGCAAGCTCAGCCTTCGTCCATTCTGGATCAGCTTCGGAACGATCTGGCTGCTGCTGGCAGCCTATACACTGAAGCTGGTCTATCCGCTGGAAGGCCTTCATCCGGGCATATATGTGCTGTGCGGCTCCATAAGCACAGCCGGCACGCTGTTGCTGTGGGGCTTGAGAGACGCCGAAGCCGACGCAGAGGATCAGGCGGCGGAGGACCGGGGAGCTGTAAACAATTGACTTCGGTTGCACTTTCGGCACAGATCGTCTATACTAAGTTATGCCGTGCTAGACGGGGAGGTAGCGGTGCCCTGTAACTCGCAATCCGCTGTAGCGAGGTTGAATTCCTGTTAGAGGTTTTGTTGATGTGAGGCTTGGTATTCGTCTTTGGTGTTGACGGCCGGGTCCTCCGCAATGGATACCTATGAATCTGGTCAGGTCCGGAAGGAAGCAGCCATAAGTAGGGTTTTTCATGTGCCGGAGGGAAGCCTGGCCTGAGCTGTAAGGCGAAGGTGCCGCTCGGATCACAATTATCAATAACAGGTGCACGGTTCCATATCGAATGTCCAACACCGAGCGAATCGGTGTTTTTTGTTCTCTATTTATGAAGATATGCTCAAATATTGAAGATGATAAGGCAGGATTCTTTTTGCGTTTACGGAATACTATAGGTATCTCCCAGCATCAAGAGGGAGCGGTAGAGATGGGCGCAATAATACGATGAGGTGAGCCTATGACGGAATTGAATCGGCCTCTTGGTTCTCAGCAAGCGTGTACCCTCTCCTCTGCCGAATCGACAGAGGGCCAGAATCAGGAGCAAGGAAAGCTGAGTTTGCTGCAGCAGTTTGCGGGTGCTTTTTTGCAGGACGTCAATCTGGGCATCCTGCTCCTCGATGTCCAGTTCCGCCTGGTGGACATTAGCGACATGGCGTGCCGGATTCTCGGATGGGCCAAGTCCGAAGTGCTGCATCGCCGGGTCAATGACCTGTTCGGCGAGATGCCGACGGAGTATCATCTTGTGCAGCGGTCGCTGCTGGAAGGCGTCGTCACACATAATCATGCCGTCTCCTGGACCAACGGATCGGATCGCTATGATCTGCTGATGGACTCGAACGTGCTCCGGGATGAACAGGATCGGATTGTTGGCGCTTACGTGCTGTTCAAGGATGTGTCCAATCTGCGCTCGCTCGAAGAGCAAGTGCAGCGGAGCGACAGGCTGGCCATGATCGGCCAGATCGCAGCCGGAACGGCTCATGAGATACGGAACCCGCTAACCTCGATCAAGGGCTTCTTGCAAATGTTCAAGAAGAAGCTCGACGAGCATGGCATGATCAAGGAAGTGCATTACACCGATATTATGCTGACCGAGATTAACCGGATCAACGAGCTGGTCGGCGAGTTTCTGCTGCTGAGCAAGCCGAAGCATCTTACGATAGAGCGGGTGAATCTCCACCAGGTGTTGGGCGAGATTCTGCCTATCATTCAGAATGAGGCGGTTCTGCATGCGGTTCAGGTCAACTACAAGGCGGATGAGCCGCTGCCCCTGGTCATCGGCGACCGCGAGCTGCTCAAGCAGGTGTTCATTAATATTGCCAAAAACGGTATCGAGGCGATGAGCGAAGGCGGCGTGCTGAACGTGACCGCGAGACGGGATGACGAGAGCAAGCGGGTGCTGATCGACATTCAGGATTCGGGTCCGGGAATCCCTTCCTACATTATCGACAAAATATTCGATCCGTTCTTCACGACCAAAGCGAATGGCACAGGTCTAGGATTGTCTGTCTGTCAGCGCATTATTCATGATCTGGGCGGTTCGATACGGGTATCGACCAAAGGCTATGGCACGACATTCACCCTTTATTTCCCGTTTCCTTCGCCGTAAACGTTGGATTTCTCGCATAATAGGAGTCAAGAACAGCCGTTTTCCTGATTGCCAAAGAGAGGGAATGGCTGTTTTTTTACAATTTGTGATATAGTATAATAAGAAAAACGCTCTCGAGGTTACAGCATGGGACATATTGCATTGTATCGCGCTTGGCGGCCACAGTCATTCGGTGACATGGTCGGACAACAGCATATTATTCAGACATTGCAAAACTCGCTGCGTGAGCGGCGATTTTCGCATGCCTACCTTTTCAGCGGTCCCCGGGGAACCGGCAAGACCACTGCTGCGAAGATCATGGCCAAAGCGGTCAACTGCGAACAGGGACCCGGTCCGGAGCCCTGCAATGAATGCGAAGCCTGCCGGCGCATCACTGCCGGGGCGGTGATGGATGTCGTCGAGATCGACGCCGCATCCAACCGGGGCGTGGAAGAAATTCGCGATCTTCGGGACAAGGTCAAATACGCGCCTTCCGAAGTCCGCCACAAAGTGTATATTATTGATGAGGTTCACATGCTCACGACGGAGGCTTTCAACGCGCTGCTCAAGACGTTGGAGGAACCTCCTGCCCATGTCATGTTCATTCTGGCCACGACGGAGCCTCACCGCCTGCCGGCGACTATCATCTCCCGGTGCCAGCGGTTTGATTTCCGCAGGGTGACGCTGGAGGAACAGGTTGCCCGACTGGAGCAAGTGTGCAGGGATGAGGGGATTGAGGCAGACCGGGATAGTCTGACCTATATCGCGAAGCTGTCGGATGGCGGCATGCGCGATGCGATCAGCCTGCTTGATCAGGCGGCATCCTTCACCGACGGCCGTCTTGACTACCGGCAAGTCCTGGACATCACCGGCGGCATACCGGAGGAACAGTTCGCCGACATCGCCCGTGCCGTTCAGGCGGGGGATGTAGGCTCCGTGCTGGCCACGGTGGAGTCGATGATGCAGGAAGGGAAGAGCGCGGACAAGTGTATGGAGAGTCTGCTCTACTTTTTCCGGGATCTGTTGATGATGAAGATGGTGCCGGACGGAGAAGGGCTGACGGATCGGCTGACGCGTGTGGAAGCGTTCCGGGAGCTGGCCGATGCTTTTGAAGCAGCGAGCCTGTTCCGGATTATCGACACATTGAACCGGTATCAGACAGACATGAAATATGCGGTGCAACCGCAAACGTTATTCGAGGTAGCCTTGCTCCAATTAGCCGTGCAGAATCAACCGGGGGCGCTGAGCAGCCAACCGGAGGCGGGAACGGATGAACGGCAGGCCGTTCGTTCCGATGCAGTGGGATCTTCTTCCGTTGTGCAACAATTGCAGCGTCAAGTTGCGTCATTAGAAGCGAAGCTGAATGAATTGGCGAAGGCGAGAATACCGGACGGGCGGTCAGACGGCCGACAGGCCGAACGTGCCCCGGCGGCCACCAGAGCGCCTGCGCGGGTATCGCGGATGGCGAAGCAGCCGCCTCACTTCGAACGCTATACTGCCTCGAAGGATTCCTCTGACTCGAACCGCATCCGCTCCAATTGGGGGCAGGTGCTGCAGCGGGTGAAGGAAGCCGGTGTCACGATTCACGCTTGGCTTGTCAATGGGGAGCCGGTATCGGCACTGGAAGATCGGGTGCTGGTCGCCTTCAAAAATACGATTCACCGGGATACGACCGAGAAGCCCAACAACAAGCAGGTGATTGAGCGTGTCCTGTCCGAAGTGTTCGGCAAGCCGTATCAGCTCGATACGATGATGCTGAAGGATTGGGAAGAGGCGGCGGAGAAGTCTGCCGGAGAGAAGGAAGAGCCGGCGTTCCGGCTGGAGCCGGAAGGCTCCGAAGCGGAACCGGCGCAAGAACCTTGGATTGACGAGGCGCTCCACATGTTCGGTGAAGACCTCGTTGTCATAAAAGAGTAATTATATTATTCTATGTAAAAAAGGAGAAATTACAGCGATGAACAATATGAATCAA
The DNA here is from genome assembly GCF_945605565.1 of Paenibacillus dendritiformis. Classification (NCBI taxonomy): domain Bacteria; kingdom Bacillati; phylum Bacillota; class Bacilli; order Caryophanales; family Paenibacillaceae; genus Paenibacillus; species Paenibacillus dendritiformis. The sequence goes on from NZ_OX216966.1 coordinate 790,714, forward strand.
ATGATGAAGCAGGTTAAAAAAATGCAAGAGCAAATGCTGAAGGCCCAGGAGCAGCTGGCTGACAAGAAGATAACAGGGACTTCCGGCGGCGGCGCAGTCACCGTTGAAGTGAACGGCCACAAGAAAGTGCTCAGCATTACGCTTAAGCCTGAAGTCGTTGATCCGGAAGATATCGAAATGCTTCAAGATCTCGTAATTACCGCGGTTAATGACGCGCTGACCAAAGCAGAAGATATGGCAAATGACGATATGGCCAAATTTACAGGCGGCATGAAAATTCCTGGCTTGTTCTAATAAGGCGACATGTTCGGCATATACCATTCGGTATATGCCCTTCTGTTATTGTAGAGGAAGTTCCAAAAGTCGGCTTCGAGTTCTTGCAGCCTTTTCGGTGCAGAAAACCGGTCTTTTTGAACACGCCTTATGGGAGCGGAGATTTCGATCTTGCGGAGTCTGTCGCGCGGATCGCCGGTTCGCGAGAAGCGGCGTCTGCATCCTATGCCATTGAAAAGGAGAGGCAGCCTTGTATTATCCAGAACCGATCGCGAAGTTGATCGAGGCATTTTCCCGCTTGCCGGGCATTGGGCCCAAGACGGCTGCCCGCCTTGCGTTCCATGTCATCCGCATGCCCGAAGATGATGTTATCGACTTCGCCAAAGCATTGGTCAACGTGAAGCGTAATCTGCAATATTGCTCGGTATGCTGCAATATAACCGATTCGGATCCGTGCCGCATCTGTCAGGATAAGACCCGGGATCCGTCCGTAATCTGCGTCGTGCAGGAGACGAAGGATCTGGTGGCCATGGAACGTACGAAGGAGTTCCAGGGGTATTATCATGTGCTCCAGGGCGCAATCTCTCCGATGGAGGGGATTGGGCCGGAGGATATCCGTCTTGCCGAGTTGCTGAAGCGGCTGAGCGATGAGCGGGTCAAGGAATTGATCTTGGCCACGAATCCGAATATCGAAGGGGAGGCGACGGCGATGTACATTTCTCGCCTGGTGAAGCCTTTTGGTATCCGAGTGACGCGCATTGCCCACGGCTTGCCGGTTGGCGGCGACCTGGAGTATGCCGACGAAGTGACGCTGTCCAAAGCGCTCGAGGGACGGCGGGAAATTCAATAGAATTATGCGTTGAACATTCTTCGCAGCGCATAACCATAGCATGAGCCGTCTCGGCCCCTGGCATTCAGCCAGGGGTTTTTTGTCCGCATTTTTCGGTTCTAGCCTTGTCCAGACTCCCATAACCATAGTTATACAAAGGAGCGGGGAGGGACGGAACGTGCGATGGCTGACGATCAAGCGTTGGTTCTCCAGGGTTGAAAAGCAGTATGCCGCGGAGGCAATCGAACATGAGCAGCTGATGGATGATATTAGACAGGCGCTTCGGGAATGGGAACGGGCCCATGCCCGATTCCAGTATGCCGTAGGCGAAGACGAGGTCGACTATGCGATCTTTACGCTGGAGGCTGCCGAGAAGCGAGTGGCGATGCTCATCAAAAAAGCAAAACGGAACGAGCTGCATGCACTAGAGCTGGGGAAAGGGTGGACGTAAATGAAATGGATGATGATAGCCGTGCTCATCGTATCGGCGGCAGCGCTGCTGTTCGTCTTGCTGCGCCAACGGTTGGCCTGGCGGGGAATCTTGAGCTTCCTCCTCCATGGCACAGCGGCCTTCGTGCTCCTGTATATCGTGAATACGACCGGCTTGGCTGCTGACGTATACGTGCCTGTCAACCCGGTTACGTTATCAACGGTCGGGTTCCTTGGAGTGCCCGGTTTGGCGGCG